>CAZUYY010000335.1:0-3682 GCA_964624935.1 uncultured Prolixibacteraceae bacterium | reverse complement strand
CCACGGGATTACGGAAGCACACCACCGCTCTCGGCAGCGCTCCCCCCAATTGGTATTAAAACATCCCGGGGGGCGCCTTGTGGGTGAACCTGTACTCCTTTGGACGCATGCCGGTTGAATTCGCCCCTCAATCGCCCGCACCAACCCCCTCCATCTGACCACGCATTCTGCAAAAATCGACACCTGGTCAGCACCACCCGGCGGCAATGCTCTACGATGAAGACCAAAGGAGTCTGTGCAGAGTATGGGGAAATTCCTGTCTGGAATCATCATCGGACTCATCCTGGCACCAGTCGCTCTTCTGGCCTGGTTGCATTTCGGCAACTTGCCCGTTGCTGTAGCCGACGCTCCATTCCCCCAGGAACGGGCGATAACCCATGGCGCTCTGGCCGCCCGCATCGATCGCGAACTGTTCAAAACTCCCCCCATTCAGGCCGACGAAGCCACCTTTGTCGCCGGCGCGCAGATCTACCGCGACCAATGCTCCTCCTGCCACGGCTTTCACGGCAAGCCCTCTTCCTTTGGCGCGCACATGTACCCCGACGCGCCTCCCTTATGGGAAAAACACCACAACGGCGACGTAGTCGGCGTAAGCGACGATCCCCCCGGCGAAACCTACTGGAAGGTAGCCAACGGAATTCGCTTGACCGGTATGCCTTCTTACAAACAGGTACTTACCGACACCCAGATGTGGCAGGTCAGCCTGCTTCTGGCCAACGCCGACAAACCGCTACCCCCGGCCGCCCTTGATTTCCTGCGCCCCCAAGCCACCCCGCCCACACCAGCACCTGCAACCAACACCCCACTCGGCGCCAAGTGAGTCTGGAAAGAAGGGGAACAATGAGCGTGTTCGACTCGCTGCGCAAAGGATTTGGCTTTCTGCTTTCAATGCTGAGCTGCTATAGGCAGATCGCGGACCATCAGAAACATATGGATGAGTACCGGAAGATGGTGACGGAATATACTTCTGAACCCTGGAAGACAAGGTCAATTGAATCCTGATGAAAAAAGTTGTTTTTTGACAGACCAAAGTAACATGTTAAAAAATATAGGTATTATCGGTGAAGGAAAAATGGGAACCAACCTGTTGTACTACCTTGTCGATATGGATTTTAACCTGACCTGGGTCTGCAGTCTGGAAGCCGATCCTGAAAAGCTCCGGAAAACTTTCGATAAACGTCTGGTACGTACTCTGGAAGCAGGTATTATTGATGAAGAAAGGTTTAATAGTATCCGGGAACGTATTAATATCACCAATGCAATAGATGATGTTGCATCCTGTGAATTGATCATCGAAGCCATCAGCGAAGATTTACAAGCGAAACAAAAATTATTCAGGATTCTGGATACCATAGCATCTCCCGGCTGCATTTTTACATCGAATTCTTCCTCTATCAATCCTTCTGCACTTGTTCCATCTGAAAAACGCAAAGATAAATTTGCCGGACTTCATTTCTTTTATCCTATTGCCCTTAAAAACATTGCAGAAGTTATTCTGACGCCGGAATGCTCAAAGAACACCCTGAAGGAAATTACTTCTTTTCTTGACATCAACCATCGCAGATTCCTGGTGCTTGAAGAAAAAGATGGTTTTATCCTGAATCGTATTTTTCTCCATTTCCAGAATGAAGCCTTTCTTCTCGTAAATGAAAAGAAAGCAAGTATTCAGCAGATTGACAGGATCGTAAAAGAACAATTCTTTCCAATTGGAGTATTTGAATTCTTCGACAGCGTAGGTCTTGATGTTATGCATGCTTCAATAAAGAACTATGCAAAAGATGATCCTGCAAAAGACCTTTATTATCCATTAATCGGACAATTAGAGGATCTTGTTTCTAAAGGCCGGCTGGGGTTAAAGACTAAAGGTGGCTTTTATTTTGAAGGGATTTCTTCCGATCCAGGAAACCCTGAAAATGATACTGAGATTATTTCCAGGCTAAAGGCATCCTATGATTTTGCATTCAACCGGTTATGCAAGTCTTCAGGAATTCCGGCAACAGAACTAAAAAGTGCTATGGATGAATACTTTGGATCGGATTCGCCTGTGGTTTATTAAGATTTCGCTGATATTCAATAATTTTTTTAATCCTTATCAGTTTTGTTACTTTTGTGTGGCATAAATAAAACCCGGGGTATAGTTAACTAAGCTAAAAAAATGTCTGAAAGAGTAGTCGTAACCGGAATGAATATCATTTCTTCCCTTGGGCTTGATCTGGAGACCAACTGGAACAACCTTGTTGCCGGAAACAGTGGTGTGAAGAAGATCAGTCTTTTCGATGCTTCGGGAAATATTACGCGGATCGCTGCAGAAGTTCCCTCTGAATTTGAGGAACACTCCAGAAAATATATTAAAAAACGTGCGGGAAGTCAGATGACACGGGTCACCAGGATGTGTGTCGTTTGTGCGAAAGAAGCTGTTGAAAAAAGCGGAATTGATTTCGGGCAGATGGATAAAAGCCGTTGCTCCGTTATTCTGGGGGTTGTGAATACCGGCAATTCCAGTACCGAAACAGAGACAACTCATCAAAACAGGATTTTTAAAAGCATGACTAATTCGATGTCTGCCTGGATTTCCATGGAATATCAGTTGTCAGGACCTAATTTCGTAGTAAACACTGCATGTGCTTCATCCGCTTATGCCATCGGTCTTGGATTTGAAATGATAAGAAATGATCAGGCCGACCTTGTTATTGTGGGAGGCGCTGATTCAATCGTAAATTTTGAAGAAATTGAAGGATTTAATTCTCTTTATGCCATATCAGTTGAGAATGACATCCCGGAAAAAGCGAGTAAACCTTTTTCGAAAAACCGTGATGGGTTTGTAATAGGTGAAGGAGCGGGCATTATGATCCTTGAATCGGAAACTTCGGCGAAAAAGAGGAATGCGTTAATTTATGCTGAAGTTGCCGGTTTTGCAATTACCAGCGAAAGTTACAATATAATGGCACCCATGAAAGATGGGGAAGGAATGGCTTATACTATGGAAAAAGCCATCCGCCATGCCGGGATTTACAAGGAAGAGGTGGATTATATCAATGCCCACGGTACATCCACCGAACTAAATGACAGGTATGAGACCATGGCCATAAAAAAAGTGTTTGGTGAACATGCATACCATATCCCTGTCTCTTCCTCCAAATCCATGATTGGACATACTATCGGTGCTGCCGGAGCCATTGAAGGTATTATCACGATTATGTCAATCCGGAACAGTATCCTTACACCTACCATCAACCTCGATCTTCCTGATCCCGATCTTGATCTCGATTACGTGCCAAACCATGCCAGGAAGCAGGAAGTTAATGTTGCCCTTTCAAATTCATTCGGATTTGGCGGGCATAATGCAACTGTTGTATTCCGTAAGTACAGTTAACCCGAAGGACCCCACCCCCTGACCCCCTCCCCCAAGAGGGAGGGGGAATAACTCCAAAAGATGAATTGATCATCAGAAGAAAAAGACAGGATAGTTTCCAAAAAAAATTCTACTTTTGCAGGTGATTTAAAATACACTCCATAATGGCCTTGATAAAAGAAAACACAAGAAAAGAAGTAACGGACATCGTTTACAATTTTTTTGCAGATGAATGTGAAGTGGATATAAAGGATATTCATGATGGTACAAACATTATAAACGACATTGACGGCGATTCTCTCATGTTCCTGGAACTTATTGAAATCTTCA
>CAZUYY010000334.1:0-3685 GCA_964624935.1 uncultured Prolixibacteraceae bacterium | reverse complement strand
GGGGGAGCAGCCTTTCAATTTTCGATAGTAAGTATTAGTACCTCTTTCTGGGAGTGTAGTGTGTATGGAGTAATTCATGTGATTTATGCCCAAGTGGTTTTCCGAGGAATTCTTTGTAGATTTCAGCAACTTCAGGGTTCTCATGAGATTTACGGATGGGCATTCCCATATCTTCTTCGTATATAGCAGCTTTACGTTTTGAGCGTATCTCTTTGTTGGTCGGAATGGGTTGTCCGCCACCACCAAGACATCCTCCCGGGCAAGCCATGATTTCAATAAAATGATAGTTGCCGGTGCCGTCCTTGACACTCTGCATTACTTTCTTGGCATATGCAAGTCCGTTGGCAACACAACATTTCAGTTCTACGCCTTCCAGGAAACTCCATTCGGGCAGCGTTTTGTTGATCAGGATCGAAGCTTCCCTTACTTCACCTTCCGTGCCGCGGACCGGGGTAATGTTGAGTCCTTCAAACGGAACTTCACGACCGGTAACGATTTCATAAGCCGTTCGCAGGGCGGCTTCCATAACACCACCGGTAGTCCCGAAAATAACTGCAGCGCCGGTCGACGATCCCATGAAACTATCGCAATGTTCTTCAGGCAATGCTTCGAAGTCGAGACCTGCCTGACGGATCATGATACCTAATTCACGGGTGGTAAGCACATAATCCACGTCATTGTAACCGCTGGAACGCATTTCCTGGCGATTGGCTTCAAATTTCTTTGCCGTACAGGGCATAATTGAAACGGAGACAATGTTCTTGGGGTCCAGATTCCTCTTTTGAGCGTAATAAGTCTTCGCCAGGGCGCCAAACATCTGCTGCGGCGATTTGCAGGAAGACAGATTCGGTATCAACTCAGGGAAGGTATGTTCGAGAAATTTGATCCACCCTGGTGAACAGGAAGTAGCCATCGGTAAAGCAACCGAAGGATCCTTATCAACCAATACCCTCTTGAGACGAGATAAAAGTTCGTGGCCTTCTTCTATAATAGTGAGGTCAGCCGTGAAATCTGTATCGAGAACAGAATCAAACCCGAGCCGTTTTAAGGCGGCAACCATCTGCCCGGTAACGATTTTCCCTGCAGGCATTCCGAGAGCTTCTCCAAGTGCAATTCTCACTGCAGGTGCAGTCTGAACGACGACATGTTTGGCTGGGTTATAAATGGCATCCCATACCTTGTCGATATAATTTCTTTCAATTAAGGCGCCGGTCGGACAGCGGTTTACACATTGTCCGCAATTAGTACAGACCACTTCAAAAAGCGGGTGTTCAAAGAAGGTGGAGATCTTCATGTGATTTCCCCTGTAAGCCACGTCCAATGCGCTTACGCTCTGGAGTTCCTCGCAGGTTCGCACACAACGCTGGCAACGGATACAACGGCTGTCATCCTTGATGATGGCCATGTTGTATTGGTCGAGGGTGTATTTTTTATCCGGAACAAGATCGATGAACATTGGTTCACCGGTAAGCATTTCTGATGCCAGATGTTGTAACTCACAGTTTCCGTTCTTATAGCATTTTGTACAATCAGCATTATGCTCAGACAGCAGTAATTCAACGATGTGTTTCCTGGCAAGACGGACTCTCCCGGTATTTGTAAATATCTCCATTCCTTCGGAAGCTGGCATTGCACAGGAAGCGACCAGGTTTTTAACCCCTTTTTGTTCCACAACACAGACCCGGCAGTTTCCGGCAACACATAAATCTTCATGATAACATAGGGTAGGGATCACAATATTCGCTTTTCGGGCGGCATTGAGAATGGTTGTCCCTTCTTCCACGGTAAGATCTATGCCATCTATTTTAAGATTGATCTCTTTTGTCATAGTTTAAAATATAGTTGATATTAGTAAATCATTTCTTCTTTAAAGTTGTTCACGATGGATGAGAATGAATTGGCAACCGACTGACCGAGACCGCATTTAGCCGTGATCTTCATCGTTTCGCTGAGTTTCATTAACTGTTCCAGGTAAGTAATGGGTTTTTCGCCTCTCTTGACTGCTTCAATGCCTTTTCTTAGTTGCTGGCAGCCCACGCGGCATGGAGTACACTGGCCACAGGATTCTTCCTCGAAAAAGTCAAGGTAGTTGTGAAGCACATTGTACATGGAACGCGAACTATTAAAGATCATCATCGATCCTCCGGTCGGAACGCCTTCAAATCCGATGATGGTATCCTTGAATTTTTTCCTGGGAACGCAGAAACCGGAAGCTCCTCCGACCTGTACGGCTTTGGTATCGCCGTCACCGAATTCTTCAACGAATTTTTCCAATGGCATACCTAATTCGAGTTCGTAGATACCGGCGATTGGGGTATCTCCTGAGACTGAGAACACTTTTGATCCTCTTGAGTCGTGGGTTCCCAGCTTTTTATATTGAACCGGCCCGATCCTGCATATCATCAGGACATTGACAAACGTTTCAACGTTATTTATGACAGTGGGTTTACTCAGATAACCGGCAACAGTAGGGTAGGGAGGTTTGTTCCTCGGTTCACCGCGTTTGCCTTCCATGGATTCAAAAAGCGCACTTTCTTCACCACAAATATAGGCGCCGCTTCCCATTCTGATCTCGATCGTGAAATCAATGCCGAGTTCCTTTGCAGTCTCATTATAAAAATCAATTTCTTCCAGGAGGCCGGGCAACAGGAAACGGTATTCACCGCGAAGGTACATGTATCCTTTCTTTGCGCCAATCACTTTACCACAGATTGCCATACCGGCAAATACCTTGCGGGGAACCCTCGACAGTATCTCCCGGTCTTTGAATGTCCCGGGTTCACCTTCATCGGCATTGCAGATGACATATTTTTCGTCACCGGGCTGTTCCTTGGTAAATTTCCATTTCATGGCTGTCGGAAAACCGGCGCCTCCACGACCACGTAACCCCGAATCGAGGATATCCTTGATGATATCGTCACTGGGCCGTTTTATCGTTTTTTCCAGGGTCTTGTATTTTTGATCCGAATATTCCGAATATTCTCCGAATATTAAATCGACTCGTTTCAGATCTTCTGCCATAATATCTTTATTTTTTTTGTTAAACTTTATTTATGCATGTATTCAGCGACGATCTCATGAACTTTTTCAGCAGTAAGCTCAGAAAATACATCATTGTTTATGAGCATGGAAGGCCCCTTGTGGCACCACCCCAGGCAATTGGTTTCAAGCAAGGTGAATTTTTTGTCCTGTGTAGTCTCTCCGACCTTGATCTTAAGCAGATTTTCCAGAGTCTGGACGATCATCTTTTTCCCGTGCATGTCGCAAGTGATGGTCTTGCATACCCGGATGACGAATCTTCCCCGGGGAACCGTGTCTAAAAAAGAATAGAAAGTAGCCGTACCATATACCTGTGCAGCAGAAAGGTCAAGCTCTTTTGCAATGTCGGTCATATCCAGATCCGAAATGAAGTTATTTTGCTCAACCACCCCCTGTAAAATAGGCATCAGACTGGTGCGCTCTCTTCCGTACTTGTTTACTAACTCCTTAATTAGATTATTATTAGCTGCCATTTTATGTTGGTTTTAATTAAGTTTTCTTTGAATAAATGATCATAGAAACTGATCGGTCGAAAAAACCGGTGCAAAGGTAAAAGTTCTTTTGTTAAAAATCTAACAACTGAATTTTATTTTTTCTATCAACTGTAAATTTATAAACAATCTAAACAGAATATTTACCGGAATGA
>CAZUYY010000333.1:0-3693 GCA_964624935.1 uncultured Prolixibacteraceae bacterium | reverse complement strand
AATGATAGAAGAGGCATGTTTATCCAGTGCTATCTTATAAATCTTTTTTGGATCAACAACAGTCCCGGATATCCCACCTTCACTGATGTTGCATTTCCCTATCACTTTATTGGCTTTGTTTAAAAGTATGATCCAGAAGGATTCATAGAGTTGATCACCCATTGTGCTTTGGAAAATCTCAAAAGCATCATGGCTGCAGGTAATTTTGTTTCTCGACATCACTTGCGATTCGTTTCTTCTTTTTCCAAGTTCCAACGCAGCGATCAGAGTAATGGCCTTGACCTTTCCAATCCCCTTGAATTCCACAAGTTCACTGATACCCATTCTTGAAACCTCGACCAGATTATCACCTGCCTTATTAAGGAGACCTTTGGCAAGATCGAGTGCTGACTCGTTGCGATTCCCGTTTCTCAGCAGAATTGCGATCAGTTCGGCATCGCTAAGTGCATTTTTACCCTTAAGTTGTAATTTTTCTCTTGGTTTGTCTTCTTCTGCCCAATTCTTGATCGGGATATGGTTTTCGTATTTTTCCACGCTTTTTTCCTATTAATCGGAGAAAAAGCAAAAGGTAATATGTCCGGAAGGATTAATTTTGAACAATTATTACAAAATCATCCCTGATGAACAATTTTTTTCCTCTTATTGAACTTAGAACAGTCAACTCTACAAACCTTTATGCAGAGCGACTGCTAATGAGAAATAATGTTGTAGAGGGAACGATCATCTTTGCTCATGAACAAACCTCAGGAAAAGGACAAGGTGATAACACATGGGAGAGTGAACCTGGCCAAAACGCCACATTCAGCTTGATTTTATTTCCCGATTTCCTGAAACCGGATAAGCAGTTCTTGCTGAATAAGGCTATCTCTCTGGGTGTGATTGATTTTCTGCTTAGTGTCGTCATTGAACAGAAATTTGCTGTTAAATGGCCAAATGATATTTATGCCGGAATTCGAAAGATTGGAGGAATTCTCATTCAGAATACAATTTGTGGCACAAAATTCAAATCGTGCATTGCAGGAATTGGTTTAAACATCAATCAGGAGAAATTCAATCCCGGGCTGCCAAATCCGGTTTCCCTGAAACAGCTTACAGGAAAAGATTATAACGTGAAAGACACCGTGAATCTTATCGCTGCATATATTGATGAACGCTATCAGCAATTAAAAAAAGGAGCCGCTGAATCCCTTGGACGAGAATATCAGGACAAGCTTTTGTGGATCAATGAATGGAAGAATTTTTCTGTTAATAAAAAGTTGATAAAAGGAAAGATAAAGGGAGTGGATGAATTTGGTGTTTTAATATTAGAGATCAGGAATGACACCTCACGCAATTTTCATCACGGTGATATTGAGTTTGTTTTTCCTTAGTTCATTCCTTATTGTAACGTTTTCCAAAACTTAAACTCAGGTAAGCAGTCAGAAATAAACTTTGCCTGGGATTATAAGCCATGATTGCAATTGGCATTGGCGAATAATCCAGGATAGCTCCTGTCTCCAAAGCTTTTATAATCCTGTTGCGGGTGCCAAACTCAAATTCCAGTCCACCTTTGGCATATAATCCAGGATGAAATCCAACATACTGGATTCCAGAAAGAAAGGGGCCTCTTCCATAAATGTTTTCCGGGAAATCAATTGCAGGGTTGTATCTTTCCTGTGAGACAGTGTTATCATTGACATTAATGATGTACAGGTATACAGGTTGTGTTATACCCACAGAAATCCCTCCGAAATAGAGATAACTGAGCTGCACCCCCCCCCAATAGGGCTTACGGTTTAATATATGCTGGTATCCAACTCCTCCACGCAGGAAATAAACATAATTTAATTTTCCATAAACAAAACTTTTGGAATCCGAATAATTAGGGTTTACAGTCTTAACCTCTTTTGCTGATTTATAGGTTGTAAATTCAATCTCCCACATAAATTGTTTCAGGGCCTGGATGTTTTTGCCTTTGCGGAATTTTAATCCCCAACCGTTGCTGTTGAGATGAACTCCCAGGCTCCATTGCCTCTCAAGGAGCACATTATCAAGTGTGTCACTTATGGATGGAGATCCTTTTTGTGCAAAGCAAGTGAAACTGAAAAAAAACAGCATACAGAAAAAGATCGCCGGGATTAACTTACGCATCGGTAAAGATGATTGAATCGGAAAACAAAGGTAAAAATAAATAAAACAAAAGGAAGGACGTTAACGCCTTCCTTTTCTTAAAAAAAATTAACGGCGGGGATCGGTCAACGCCGTTCTATTTGATATCTTTGCCTGTCTCCACCGTAGGCTGCACATTTTGAACTAGTAGTGCAGGAAACAGTGAGCATGACAATTACCAGGAGAACCGATATCGCTGTGACGATTTTTTTCATGTTATTTACAAAAGTTTATATTTTGTAGTGCAAAGAAAATGAATTCCAATATTATAAACAACATATTTCAAATATTATTGTTTTAAAGTTATTAACCGACGTTTGTTTAAGAACATGGGAGATATCAATCCAACAATTGAAGAAAGCTGGAAAGCTGTTCTTTTTGATGAATTTAACAAGCCTTACTTTAAAGAATTGAAGGAGTTCCTGGTCGAAGAGAGAAAGAAATTCAGGATATTTCCCCCGGGGTCACTGATTTTTAATGCTTTTAATCACACTCCCTTCGGGAAAGTCAAGGTGGTTCTTATTGGCCAGGATCCCTATCATGGTTATGGTCAGGCTCACGGGTTGTGTTTTTCTGTCCCCGATGGCGTTCCCAACCCACCTTCTTTGGTCAATATTTTTAAAGAGCTCGAAAATGATCTTGGAATCAGCCCACCTTCTCATGGTAACCTTGAGAAGTGGGCCAATCAAGGCGTGCTTCTGCTTAATGCGACACTGACCGTGCGGGAAAACCAGGCTGGTTCACATCAGCATAAAGGTTGGGAGTCTTTCACCAATGAGGCTATCCGGCAGCTTTCTGCACAAAAAGAGGGTGTGATCTTCGTTTTATGGGGTAATTACGCTATCGCAAAAAAGGAACTGATCGACTCAACCCGCCATCCTGTCCTTACAGCTGCACACCCGTCTCCACTTTCGGCCAGTAACGGGTTCTTTGGCTGCCACCATTTCTCAAAGATCAATGAGATCCTTAGAAGTAGTGGAAAACAGGAAATCGACTGGAAACCATAATTCACAAACAAATGTTAATAAAAAAACAGAAAAACCAATGAAACTTCTTGACACAATCTGTAAAACCGCTATTCTGCCTTTGTCTTTGCTGATATTATGCTCATGTACAAAAAAAAATACAGATGAAAATACTATCAGTTCCCATGGCAATGTCATCTTTACTTTTACACATAAAGTGAATGGTGAGTCTTTGAAATTTGATACGATGCTCTATCGTACATCCCTTGGAAACAGTTATATGGTGAACGATCTGCAATATTTCATTTCCCGTTTTTCATTGCACTCTGTCAGTGGAACCTGGAACGACATAGTGACAGATGATGGGATACATTATATAGATGCTAGCGACAACACTTCATGCACATGGTGGGTAAATGACAATTTGCCGGCTACAACTTATGATACGGTTTCATTCACTTTCGGACTCGATGAGGAGCAGAATACTTCAAATCGTTTTCCAAATCCTCCTCAGAGTGATATGTTCTGGCCGGATATGATGGGTGGCGGATATCATTATATGAAGATGGATGGTTGGTGG
>CAZUYY010000332.1:0-3727 GCA_964624935.1 uncultured Prolixibacteraceae bacterium | reverse complement strand
TTTAAATGCAGGTTCGATTCCTGCCGGGGCTACCAAGTCAAGTGTGAAGTGTAAAGTGCGAAGTGCGAATTGAAGGGTGAGGTGAGAAGTGAGAGGTGAATGGTGAGGGGGGGTAACAATTGATCCTGTGTGAAGGGTAAAGTATAGACAAGCCGGCCATATTGACCACCCTTTTGCAGATTTAGGATGATCACACCGACCTGTTAACATTCAATGCTAACGGATGGTTAGAATTTATCTGCGAAGACAAGTTATAGCGAGCGTTTTTTCCATCAGTCTCGTTTTTCAAGCCTAAACCAAAATTTACCAAATTTACTGGCCGGGTTTGCTCCGGAATGAGTGGCCGGGTAGAGTCCAGAATAGTCAGGCTGGAATGGAAGTTCTGACTCAAACTTAATGATATCACTCTATACCAATAGTTTCAATTGAATTCCATGGATGAACTATTCCCCAGGAATTTTTAAAGTATTCATCTCCGCCATACACTACATGTGAGTTTTCGGGTGAGTTTCCGGAATAGCCATTCCATTTTTCGAGATTCTTGAAAAAATCACGGTTCCATGTTCTGGACGATTTGAGTTCAACAGGAGTAAGACCATTTGCGTGCTCAATGATAAGATCGATCTCCATCCCGCGGTGATCTCTCCAGAAATAGAGATTTGATGCCTTCCCCTGATTGTAACGTCGTTTTAAAATCTCAGACAGGATCAGGTTCTCAAAGAGAGATCCTTTTAAATAATGGTTGTTTAACTGGTCTACCTTTTCAATTCGAAGCAGAGAACAGCATAAGCCGGTATCGTAAAAATAGAGTTTCGGCCTTTTGATCAGCCGTTTACTAAAATTACTATGATGTGGTTGAAGAAGGTATAAGATGTAACTGGCTTCCAGGACAGAGATCCATGCTTTGACTGTATTGGAACTGATGCCACAATCGTTTGCCAGGGAAGAATAGTCCAGCAGTTGACCCACTCTCCCGGCGCAAAGTCCCAGAAACCGGATGAAAAGATTAAGATCATGGATATTCTGCAATGACCTCACATCGCGTTCCAGGTAGGTCTGGATGTAGTTTGGGTAGAAATCGGGTGGTTCTATCTTTTTATCATACAGTCGTGGGAAAAAGCCCTGAAAGATATTAGCTTCGTAAGAAGGCAACAATTGATCAGCTTTGCGGAGTTCCGTAAAAGAGAAGGGAAGAAGGCGGAAAATAGCTGTCCGGCCGGCCAATGACTGGGAAATCCGGTTATGAAGTAAAAAGCTTTGCGAGCCTGACAGGATGAATTGCCCTGTTTTTCCGCTCTGATCAACAATTCCCTGTATGTAAGAGAAAAGCTCCGGAACGAGTTGTGCTTCATCAATGATACCACCATCCGAGTATTGCTGCAAAAAGTTTTTGGGATCCTGGATAGCAAACATCCTGGTTTCAGGATTTTCAAGTGAGGCATAGAACAGATCTCCGAACAGGTTTCTCAAAAGGGTGGTTTTTCCGGATTGCCGGGGGCCGGTGACGGTTATGACAGGAAACTTTTCTGACAGATCAAGAATTTTTTGGCTTATTTCTCTCTTAATCATGGTATCCCTTTTATAATCTTGTACAAAATTGCAAAATAAATTCAAAATTGTACAAGACTATCAAAAAATTTTTAATGCAGTAGGTAGTCCGCGGTTGATGACTTCATTCCAGGCCCCCAGTTCAAGTGTGAAGTGTGAAGTGCGAAGTACGGAGAGGGGAGTTTAGGGAGGCGAAAAAACGCACCTCACCCCCCAGCCCCCAGTTCAAGTGTGAAGTGTGAAGTGCGAAATGTGAAGTGCGAAGTGTGAAGTGTGAAATGTGAAATGTGAAGTGTTAAATGTGAAATGTGAAGTGTGACAGCCCCTCCCCATTCGGGGCGGGGAGTTTTGTGAGGCAAAAAAATGCACCTCACCCCCCAGCCCCCTCTCCTAAAGGCGAGGGGGAGTTTTGTGAGGCGGGAAAATGCATCTGAAACAATTTATAAATATTTGTACTATATTTCAAACATATTTATTACCTTTGTGCCTAATATAGTACAAATGAATTCAAAAAAGCAGATACTTTTCCCCAAACACCAGAAGATGCTGGAGATCCTCGGGGAAAACATTAAACTGGCACGAAAGCGCCGGAACCTTACCACCATTCAGGTTTCCGATCGTGCAAATATTGGCAGGAATACACTTTACCTCATTGAAAAAGGCAGTCCGGGTGTTTCCATTGGGGCAGTCTTCAATGTTTTAAGGGTGCTCGGCCTTCAGGATGATATCCTGAAACTGGCTGCCGATGATCAGTTTGGTAAAAAGCTTCAGGATATTAAACTTCTCGGGAAAAAGTAACCATGTCGATCGATAAAACAGACATATTTGTTTATGCTCATTGGCGCGGAATGCCGGAACCGGTATGTATCGGGATTTTGTCTGCCCATCAGGGCAAAGGCCGAAGGTTCTATAGTTTCGAATATGATGAGCATTGGCTTAAAGGAAAGGATCTGTTTCTCCTTGATCCGGACATAGGACTATTCTCAGGCCCCCAATTTCCGGTCAAAAAAGAAAATTTTGGAATTTTTCTCGATTCTATGCCCGACACCTGGGGACGGACCTTGATGACCAGGAGAGCTTTGCAAATTGCAAAATTAAAAGGAAAAATTGCACCTGCTTTGCATGATATAGACTTTCTCCTTGGAGTTGCAGACAAATGCCGGATGGGTGCGATGCGTTTTAAGCTTGATCCTGATGGACCTTTTCTGGACGACGATAGCCAGACCCCTGTGCCACCATGGACCTCAGTTGGAGAATTACAGCATATTGCAGACCTGGTTGAATCCGGCAAGAATCCAAAGGAACTGAATAAATGGCTGATCATGTTGATGGCGCCCGGATCTTCTCTGGGTGGTGCAAGGCCAAAAGCGAACGTAATGGATAAAAGCGGCCAGCTTTGGATTGCAAAGTTTCCTTCCAGGAACGACACTATTGATAAGGCCAAATGGGAATTTCTTGCTTACAAGCTTGCAATTGCAGCCGATATCAGAATGTCCGAATCAAGGATCGAAAAGGTCGCAGGCAGTTCTTACACCTTCTTTACCAAGAGGTTTGACCGGATCAGGGAAGAACGTGTTCATTTTGCTTCTGCCATGACTATGACCGGAAACAATGAAGAAACGTTACGTGATAAAAGGGCCAGCTACCTTGACCTGTCCATGTTCATCCAGGACCATGGTGGAAACATCGGTGAAGATCTTGCGGAGCTCTGGCGAAGGATTGTCTTCAATATTGCAGTTTCCAATACAGATGATCATCTCCGGAACCATGGATTCATCATTGAGAATGGAGCCTGGCGGCTTAGCCCTGCTTATGATGTAAATCCATCGATAGACAAGGAAGAACTGGCTCTGAATATTGACGAGCGTAGCGGTGCTCTCGATTTTGACCTTGCTCTGACTGTGGCCGAGTATTTCAGATTGACCTCAATCGAGGCACAAACGAGTCTTTCCAAAGTTTTACAAGTTGTCAGGAGTTGGGAGAAAACAGCAAAGCAGCTTGGGATTTCACGTTCAGAGATTGAAATGATGCAACCTGCTTTTCGCATATGAGATAATAACCGGAGAAAACGCAGTTCCTGACCACCCAGGATGAACGTTTTTTCCACCCCACCGCCAACCCCTCCCCCATTCGGGGCGGGGAGACCCCACCCCCGGCCCCTCCCCCAAGAGGGAGGGGA
>CAZUYY010000331.1:0-3729 GCA_964624935.1 uncultured Prolixibacteraceae bacterium | reverse complement strand
GTTATAGATTCCCTGAAGGACTAGACTTCCATTCATTAACTCCTTAACTAATTAGTTTACGCATTACGCGTAATATTAATTGTATGCTTATATCTTAGATATTACCCCACCCCCTGACCCCCTCCCCCAAGAGGGAGGGGGAATTTCATTTTAGTCTTTTCACATCAAGATATTCGTACTGGTTATTTTTTTTTATTTATATGAAAAATTTATATTTGCAAAAAAAAACTTAACCTTATGAAAAAAATCTATTCTGCCTTATTGGCGCTGTTATTACTCACATGTGTTCCTGCACTGGCCCAGAAAGGATTATATTTTGGAATTGCCGGGACTTACCAATCAATCTGGATTACAAACCAGGAAAATTACGGCCTCCATCCACTGAGTGAAAAATCCACATTTGGCGGGGCCGGGAACATCAACATTGGCTATGATTTCACAAATCATGTTGGACTTAAAATAGAGATCGGATATGGAAGGTTTGGCCAGGATTATAATAAGACCAGGAACGATTCTGTCTTCTCACGCCAGGTCAATCTTAATTATCTCACGATCCCTGTTCTTTTCAAATACAGGGTAGGTGGACCGGTTGTGAAATTTTATCTTGCCATTGGCCCCCAATTCAACATGCTGATGTCGGCTAATCAAACCTATACTGTGAATGGCGAGACATTCATGGATACTTTGAAAACAATTTCCGGAAAACAATTCATCGCAGGGCAGAGTAGTATTAAAGACAGGTTCTCCTCGATGGATGTTTTTGCAAGGATGGATCTTGGATTGGATATTACACTTGTTAAACATCTCATGATCGAATTCGGAATAAAATTGGGATATGGTCTTATGGATATAAATGCTACTGATTACAGGCTTAAAGACGATACAGGAAATTATAATGCTTCACATAATATTTTTGGAGGGTTGACGCTCGGAATTAATTACCGCTTGTAGCAACCTATAAAATATTGATTAAAAAAGAGAGGTGGTTTGATCTGCCTCTCTTTTTTTATTTACAAAAGATCTTATGATGAAAGATAATCAATGGTTACCCTGCCTGATATAATTTTTAAAGAACTGCAGGAATTGTTCCGTAACCAATCGTTTAGCTATGATCTCTTTGCGGTTGTTAAGTATATAAATCACTGGGGTGGTGCTCACATCAAATTGTTCATGGTAATCACCTGTCAGGGTTCTTGGGCCATCTACATTGATCCAGTCCATTTTTCTTTTCCGGATCGCCGATTTCCATTTTACCAGTGAAGTGTCCGAACAAACAGCGAAAATCTTAACTCCTAAGGAGTCCTTTTGTTTATCATAGAAATCTTTTAACTTCGGAATCTCCTGCTCACAATGCCCACAATCGGGATCCCAGAAAAACAGAATGAGGAAATTTGATTTTATCGAGTACATTGATACCGGTTGATTATTTGTATCAAGCATAACCATGTTCGGTGAAATTTCTCCGATCAGCAAGGATCTTATCCTGTTCGCTTTCTTTATCAGGTTCTCTACTACAGAAGGCCGCTCCCAGGTAGCCTGGTGCGTAATATAGTAAGTATCCACCACATGAACGAAAACGCGGTCAAACCCCATAATCTCGGAACTTTCTGAGTGATACGTGGCAAACCACACTAAATATTTGAACATCTCAGCGTTGGGACGAGCTCTTTCGATCAGTCTGTCATATTCATTAATAATGGTGTCAGGATTCTGATAGAGGATCTTATCGAAATATTTCTTAAGTTTATTATCAAATACGGGAGTCCGCAAAAGGCGATCATCGGTGAAATCAGTTCCGTCCCAGAAATGTGCTCTGACGTAACGGTATGCAAAGGTCGAATCTTTTCTTCCGTTTGGAAGGAAAGGAATATCAGGAATTTCCGGCTCACGCATGGCATTGATGAAAAATGCAACGAAAGAAGAGGGATATTTTTCTGCCAGATCCAGCTTATATTTAATGATCTCATTATTTATTTTCTCTGATTTATCAGCAATAAGTTTTATGGAATCCTTACTGGTTTTTCCGCGAACAATAAGTTTTTGAAGAGCCTGGATCTCTGCATACCGGGTTTTATTGTATGCCAGGTAATCATAGAAAAGCTGGTTTTCAGGCGAGTTGGTGATCACCATCTTCCCGGAAAGGTATTTTCTATCGGTTTCCATGCTGAACTTATGGTCGTTGTTGATAATGAATTCGAAATAAGATTTATCATTGATCACTGCAAGGTAGATCCCCTTGGGAATATCTGCACCGGCTTTATATGTAAACCTTCCGGCATCATCTACTTTCACCGTATCCTTAACATAAGTGCCATTGCCATAATATGTTGCAATCAGGCATACGGTATCTTTAATTCCCTTAACCTGGAATTTTATAATGTATCCTCCATTAGCAGCCTCCACTTGCATCGACATTGCCGATAGTACAATGAGCAAAAAAAGGAAAAATGTTTTCAATAGTTTTATTTTACTGGTGTTCATCGCGTAAAAGATCATTGATGGTTTTTACTGGGTTAAATGTTGTCAGGGGTACTTCTACAAAAACCGTTATCCACCGGGCCATTGAACCATTCCACAGACCAGGCAATTCCAGTGCTTTTAATGTATGTCCTCCACTGGATTTCGGAGAAATAAATCCCGTGGATTCGTCAACAAAATTCTGTAGATTAAACGGGTTTCCTTTATAATCTATTGTGCAGCAAACAAGGTCCACCGGATTAAAATGCGTGGAAGATCTGAAAACAGAGGCTTGTTCTGCATCCTGCTGGTTGACTTGAGAAGATTCGACAATCTGGAGTGTAGAGTTTCCATCATTGTCAGCGACCCAGAAAGGACCTCCGCCCGGTTCGCCTGCGTTTTTTACCATGCCACAGACCCGGATCGGCCGGTTTAATTCATGGATCAAAACATTGAATTGCTTTTCCACAGGTTCATTTTGAAACCCGGCCGGCAGGGGAATCAGGTTATTTGAAATTGCATATATAGCCATTTCCCTGATATCTGCTTCATTTATATCTTCAGATTCTGATTTTCTTAAAAAATCAAATATTCTCTCTCGTATTTGAAGCAGATAACCTCCGATCAGTTTTTTATATTCTATTGTCGGAGACTTAAGCCTGTCTGGGACTATGTTGTCAATGTTCTTTATGAAAATTATATCGGCGTCGAGCTCATTTAAGTTTGTAAGGAGTGCACCGTGCCCGGCTGGCCGGAAAAGAAGAGTTCCGTCGGAATTCCTGAAAGGGTTGTTTTCTTCGTCAACGGCGATGGTATCAGTAGAGGATTTCTGTATTGAATGGCTGATATCCAATTGAGTGCGATGACGGTTTTCGTACTTTTTTCGGACAGCGGCTATCTTTTCATCAAATTTTAGTAAATGTTCCGGTGAAATAGTGAAATGTATTTTCGAGACATCATTCCGATCTCTTGTATAAGTTGCTGCTTCGACAAGGTGTTCTTCCAAAGCAGTTCTTGCACCATCCTCATAGTTATGAAAGGCCAGCAAAGCCTTTGGCAGTGCAGAATAATTCAAGCCACCTTCATTCAGCAGGTGATTAAGAATAGGGAGGAAGTCTTTTTTATCCAATAATTGTTGAATGTTTATCCCATGATTTTTTAGGAATTTCTCTAATTCATGGAAACAGGCAAGTCGATGAATGTGTTGAAAAAAGTAATAAACAGAATTGAATCCGGTATCGGAGAAGTAGCTTTCAGGAACATTCAGGTGAG
>CAZUYY010000330.1:0-3731 GCA_964624935.1 uncultured Prolixibacteraceae bacterium | reverse complement strand
AAGTTTTTCCATCATATTTTGAAATACCCCCCTTCATGCAACCAATCCAGAGATTTTGATGATCATCTTCTGCAATGGAGAACACACTCTCTCCAATCATACCATTGTTGACACCAAGTGTCCGAAAACTTTTCCCATCGAATTGACATATCCCTGCATCGGTACCAATCCACATACTACCTTTTGTGTCTTTCAGGATACACCTCACCGTATTACTTGGAAGTCCGTCGTTGATAGTAAAGTTCCGGGAATAGTAATGTTGACTCCAGACAAGACTGGTGAACGAAACAAAAAGACCAATGAAAAATCCCTTCTTCATTTATTTTCAGATTTGTTTCTCCATTTAGTCAAAACATGTAAAAAATCATCATTATTTCGGAAGGATACTGGTAATTCCAGTCCGTTATCCAGATGGATATTGTTCTCACTACGTGAATATGATTTTACATAGTTCAGGTTGACTAAAAAAGATTTGTGGATCCTGTAAAAATAATGACAGGAAAGTAACTCTTCAACAGCTTTCAGAGATCTTGCAACCATTATCATCCGTCCGTCATAAATATAGACGTTGGTATAACTCACATTTCCTTCACAATAAGTTATATCATGGAGTTTCTCCATCTCATACCCATCCATTGTCGGAAACGCTACCTTCTGATCGATATCCACCCCCACGGTCATGTTTGTCATAAAGGTTTCGATCCTTTGTTGACTACTATTGGTCAATTTTTTCTTTTCATAACGGGAAATCGATTCCTGAAGATCAAGGTAATTTATCGGTTTAAGAAGATAGTCCAACGCTGCATATTTGAACGCCTCAATTGCGTACTGCTCGAATCCGGTGGTGAAAATGACTTCAAAATTATATTGGGTGAAATAATCGAAGAGCTTGAAACCACTCTCTTTCGGCATCACAATATCAAGAAATACAAGTTCCGGATGATATTTCTTAATGAGTTCAACACCCTCTTTGACCGATTCCGCCATACCTATAAGGGTTAACCGGTCAGTCATATATCGGTCAATAATATCCCGAAAGGCCTCTCGTGCCACTCTTTCATCATCAATGATGACACAGGTTATTTTGTCCATAATATATTCTTTGAATAAAAGTGGAATAAAGGTAGAGTTTATCATTGTTCAAAAAAACTAAACTTATTTAACGTACCCTTTTTGACGATAACCGTAGGTATAATGACAATTAACGTAAATAATCATCATGGTGCATATCTGACTATTCTTTACTAAAAACAAAGCTAAACCTGAAACTTCAACCGGGCGTTTGCTAAAGAACTTTATACGTCCTTTTCAAATCCTGAAACGCAATGTTTACCTGTCCTGAATATACTTTTCCAAATATCTTCCTGTTATCGAAGCTGGATTTTTCATGATATCAGATACCCTGCCTTCTGCAACAACATAGCCTCCCCGGTCGCCGCCTTCAGGGCCCATGTCAATGATCCAGTCGGCATTAAGAATGATTTCTGGATCATGCTCAATAATCAGGAGGGTATGTCCCTTGTCTGCAAGACTCCTGAAAAGTTTATTCAGGTGAATGATATCCAGGAAATGAAGTCCGGTAGATGGTTCTTCGAACAGATAAAGATTATTTCCTTTATGGGGTTTCATTAGTTCGGTTGCTAAAATCAGCCGTTGACTTTCTCCACCCGATAAGGTGTCGAGTGATTGTCCAAGCTGGAGGTAATCCAGGCCAACCATTTCAAGGATCCTCAATTGTGCGGAAAGGATCTTCTGATCGCCAAAGAAAGCGGAAGCTTCAGAAAAACTCATGTTAAGGACATCTGAAATCGTTTTATCGTGATACCTGCAGGAAAGAACTGTACTGTTGAACCGTTCTCCCATGCATTCTTCACAGATCACCGGGACATCCGATATAAAATCCATGCTGATCCTTATCTTGCTGGATCCCTGACAACCCGGGCATCTTCCTTCCTTATTTAAGAAAGAGAAATGATTTTTCCCGAGATTGAGATTTATCGCATCCTCTGTTTTTGAGTATAGATCCCTGATCTTTTCAAATATTCCCGTGAATGTCACCACAGTTCCGTTTGACCCTGAAAACGCAGAATGAGGATGTACAGGGACAAGGCACTCAAACTCATTAAGTCCATTTACCTGATCGCAACCGGTTGGCTTTGAGTTTTTCCAGGAATCAAACAGTACATCGAAAAGAAGGCTTGACTTCCCGCTTCCGGAAACGCCGGTGATAACGATGATGCCACCGGAAGGGATTGTCAGGTCAAACCCTTTAAGATTATTGGCCTTTGCATTTTTGATGACAATGCCCGGTTGCAGTTGGCGCTCAGGTTGAGGAAAGTTCAATTCCCTGTTCCGTAAAAATGGACCTGTTACAGAGGTCGCGCTTTGAATGATCATGGCCGGACTTCCTTCCGCCAGTATTTTTCCTCCTTTGCTTCCGGCGCCGGGGCCTAAATCTATGATGTGATCGGCAGCGAGAATCACCTCTCTGTCATGTTCAACAATTACGACTGTATTCTCCTCTTCTTTCAGTTTTCTTATCATTTCCATCAGGCGATCAACATCTGAAGGATGTAACCCTATGGTTGGCTCGTCAAGGACATAAGTCAGCCCGGTAAGCCCGGATCCCAGTTGTCCTGACAACCTGATACGCTGGGCCTCTCCGCCGGAAAGAGTAGATGAACCTCGGTCAATAGAAAGATACGACAATCCCATCCCCCGGATAAATTCCAGTCTTTTCAGGATATCCTGAACAAGTGAAGCGGAAATTATCTTTAAAGAAGGATTTTGACTCATAAAACCGGGGGCAGTAAAAAACCCAATGGATTCTAATACCGTCATAGCCGAAAGTCTGGCAATGCTGATCCCCTGAACCGAATAGGAAAGTGCCTCCCGGCTTAACCTTGAACCGTGGCATACCGGGCATACTTCCTTTTTCATTACATTCATCATCTCCTCACCCCTGTGATCGGCATGCTTCCTTCCATATTCTTCATTGACCAAAGTGATAAATCCCTGCCAACGTCCTTTGAAATGATGTTCTCCTTCACGATTGTTTCGCTTGTATTCCCATGTCACATCATATACTTCATCACCCGATCCTTCCATCGCCAGCTTCCTTGCCTGCTCCGGAAGCTCCTGCCAGGGTTGTGAAAAATCGATGCCATGAGATTTTCCTACTGATTTTAGCGTCGATACATATTGGCCAAAGGGATCACCGTAAAATTTTCCTGTTTTTGTACCATTCAGTGCCCCGTCCGGTATTGATTTTCCGGGATGTGTGACCAATAATTCCGGGTCATAGACTGTAACAGTCCCCAATCCGTCACATTCAGGACAGGCTCCATGCTGATGGTTAAATGAAAACAGCGAAGAGAGGACAGTCCCTGATTTTAATGGTGATTTTCCAATCCTCGCATACAACAAACGGTAGAGATCATAGATGCCGGTCATAGTTCCCACCGTTGAACGGGGATTAGTGCCAATCATACGCTGATCAACCGCAAGGGTGGGAGTGAGGCCTGACACCTCTTCAAAATCAGGTTTGTCTTTCATTCCCAGCCGTGTCCGTGCATAAGTCGAAAAGCTTTCCAGGAAACGGTTCCGGCCTTCGGCAAACACCGTATCGAATGCAAGCGAAGACTTCCCGCTTCCTGATACGCCTGTTATCACTGTGATCTTGTTGTGGGGGAGCTCTATCGAAATGTTTTGCAGATTGTTTGTTGTGATTC
>CAZUYY010000329.1:0-3735 GCA_964624935.1 uncultured Prolixibacteraceae bacterium | reverse complement strand
CGTAACGCAACCTTTCGTTGCGTCTCCCTGTCAAAACCAGATACCAGACCAATACCAACCGGCAAATTCCCTCTTGGGTTCAGCATTGCAAAAAAACCCATGAAAACTGTAAAACCATGCAACCAATAATCCTTGATGATCATACTATTTTTCATTTTGAATTGTCAAAGCGAACTTTTTCGCTTCTGCAAGAAACTTCTGTAACAGCTTTCCCGAAAAAGGATTCGACAGATCCATTCTTTCCGGATGCCATTGAACACCTATCATGAAAGATCTTTCACCGGCATTTTTCCATTCAATACCTTCTATTATGCTGTCGGGTGCCTGGGCATTGATCCTCAGCCCTGCTCCCAATGTCAAAACAGCCTGGTGGTGGTTGGAAGTAACTGAGCCTGTGTCAGAACCAATGATGCTATGCAGGAATGATGCCGGATCGAGCCTGACCGTATGGTAGCAATTAATATTATTATCACACCTGTGGATAATCTCCGTTTCGTTCATCTTATCAGGCTGAAGGGCAACGGCTGTCTCCATGCCAGTATTAACTCCTTTTGGTGAAGGATTAGTAACCTGGCTTTTTGATTTTATATAGGCAGGAATATCAGTAATAAGTGTTCCCCCTAATACGACATTCAGCATTTGTTCACCGCGGCATATTCCCAGGATTGGCATTTTCAGGGCTAACGCTTCATTGATCATGGCTTTCTCAAGTTTATCCCGGTTCAGGTCAATATCCTGACAAACCCCATTATTATCCTCGTGTTTATATAAAGAAGGATCAATATCGCCACCACCGGTAAGAACCAGCCCGGCGCATTCATGCAGTTTTTTAACAGCCTCCGCCAGTTTCAGGTTCTCAAGAGTGATCAGAATAATAGAAGAATCTCCACGATTAATCCAGTTAATGTAATTCGGAGATGACTTCGTCAGGGCAACTATGACCGGTTGACCACTTATCTGATTAAAGCAGAAAAGAAACGGAAGAAGAACAACAATCAGAAACCCATAGTGAATTTTCTTCATAAGGAATGGTTTAAAACATTGCAAAAATAATTTGTTCCCGGAAATTATACTTATCGCTGTGAAAAATAATATGGCTCCGTAAAGTTAACATATTCTTTTGTAAATGAGTTATCTTCATTCCGGATGACAAGCTCTTAAAGAGAAGGATGGCATCGGTTCCTATAGGCATGGTATTCCGGTGATCCTCAACAATGAATTTTTTTAAAACGGAACGCCATCTTGTTCTAAATGTAGATATCTATGAGACCTTCAGGTGCGCGGATATGCAATTCTTTCTTTTTACGGTCAACTTTGAGGATAGTCTCATCCACGAGGGGGATAAGGATCTCTTTTCCTCCAAGAGCAATCTGGAGCATGGCCTGACGCGGAAGTTCCATGACTTTCAACAATATCCCGATATTGCCATGGACGAAATCGATCACAGAAAACCCCTTTACTTCATGGTAGTAGAATTTTTTTCCTTTCAGGGGAGGAAGGGTACTAAGGGGAAGGAACATCTCGCGGCCAGTATAAGCAGTGGCATCTTCAACACTATGTACATCTTCAAAATGAAAGAGCGCTTTTCGCCCGGTCAGGATCTCTATTGAATTAATTAAAAAAGGAACCCATTCACCATCAAGATCAAGGTAAACAGATTCCAGTTCCTTATAGTTCAGGGGTTCGTCAACATCCAGATAGGCAACAACCTGACCTTTATTACCAAATGGCTTAGCAATCTTACCCAGGTAATAAAAATCATCTTTGTTCATAAGAACAAAAAAATGTTTTGGTTATTCCTGTTTTGGCTCATCTGCCGATGTTTCCGGCTCCATGGGGGCAACTTCAGACTCTGTAACCACTTCTTCCTTGGCTTCGGTTACAACATGTTCCTTAGCTAAAACTTCTGCTTTCATCTTGGCAGCAGCTTCGGCTTCGGCATCTGCCTTTGCCTGCATCTCGGCAAACACTTCTTTCCTGGCTTCGGCTTCGGCTTCAGCAACTTTTGCTAGTTTTTTGGCAACAGCTGCAGATTTGGCTTCATTCACTTCCACTTCATGTGCAGCCTGTTCTTTCTTCCCTTCCTTAACCTTAAGTTCATTCTCGCGCATTTTACTGACAATCTTTGCCTGTTTCTCCGCTGCCCAAGCCTGGAACTTCTCTTCAGCCTGTTCGGGAGTCATTGCACCTTTCTTCACACCTTCTAACAGGTGAAATTTATAGAGGACACCTTTATAAGAGAGGATAGCTCTGACGGTATCTGTAGGCTGGGCGCCTTTTTGCATCCAGTCAATGGCTTTGTCAAAGTTTAAATCAATTTCAGCGGGCTTGGTAAGTGGGTTGTAGGTGCCAATTCTTTCGATGAATCTTCCTTCCCGTGGTGCACGACCATCCGCAATGACAATGTGGTAAAAAGGTTGACCTTTTTTACCTTTTCTCTGCAATCTGATTTTCGCTGGCATTTTCGAATTTTAATTAATAAGTAAACAATTGAAATTTAGGGGTGCAAATGTCGTAATTTTATTTGAACCGGCAAAGAAAAGAATGGATAATTGATAATTAAAAATTCTATTATTCTTTAAAACCAGCGCTTGCTTCATCCAATAATCTCATATCATCTGATGAAAGTTTGAATTTCATGGCGCCGGTATTCTCTTCAGCGTGCTTTGCTTTGGTGGCGCCGGGGATGGCGACAACCGTATCGCCATGAAAATTGATGAGCCAGTTTAATGCTACCTGTGAAGGGGTCACCTCATATTTTAGTGCGAGTTTTTTAACCAGTTCTGTTACAGGGCGGCTTTTCTCCATTCCTTTCGGTTTGAACATCGAAGAATATTTACGGAAGCCAATGTTTTTCAACAGTTCCGGGTTATCGTGGAATTTGCCGGTAACCATTCCCTGTGCCAGCGGAGAATAGGCAATAATAGTGATCCCCAGTTCCTTTGCTGTGTTCATCACTCCATTGGATTCGATTTTCCGGTTAAGCAAACTGTATTGAACCTGGTTCGTGAGGAGGTTGATCTCTGATTTCTGAAGGGTTTCCCAGGCACTGCGCATTTTCGCAGCAGAGAAATTGCTTACCCCAACATGCCTTATCTTTTTTGCCTGGACTAACTTTGCCATCGCCTCCATCTCTTTCACCTCAGATGAAAAGCCATAGGGCTGATGAACCTGGTACAAGTCGATCGGGAAAGGACTTAAACAAGCCAGCCTCATGTCTATGGTTCTGGTGATGTTTGATGCCGTGCGGAACATCGGCCACCACTTGGTTGCAATAATCATATCGCCCGGTTTTTTCCCCAAAGCGTCCAGCGATTTGGCCAACATCCTCTCAGAAGCACCATGACCGTAAACTTCTGCAGTATCGAACCAGTTAATTCCACCCTCCAGGCTGATCCTTACTATATCCAGGATCAGATTATCTTCCAGCAATGGCCAGAATTTCCCAGCCATATTCCCTCTTTTGCTAAACTGCCAGCATCCCAGTCCGATTGGGGTTATTTTTATATCGGACTTTCCAAGATTTCTTAAAATGATTTGCTTTTCCATAGTGATTTTTTTTTCAACGAAAAATTATTTTTATTTAAATATACAAATCCCAAGTTTCGCTTTTCTATTTCCTCCTTGTCCACCTATCTGCCTGTCCGCTTGTTACGTTCCTCCGCCAAACACGATCATTCCCCCGAAAAAGCCTGTAATTCCTACAAAAATAGCTGCGAGAAAGAAAATTCCCGT
>CAZUYY010000328.1:0-3736 GCA_964624935.1 uncultured Prolixibacteraceae bacterium | reverse complement strand
TCGCCGCGCCAACTCGGTTCTTCGGCCAGCAAGATCCTGACCCTGCTCGACGGCGGACTGAATGATAGTACCATCAATAAAGAGTACCTTGAGCGTTCCGGAAAGAATATTGAGCGCATGATCTCCATCGTGGAAGACCTCGAAGTGATCTCAAGATTTGAAACAGGGGAAATGAAACTTGACGTAATCAATTTTGATATCGTTGCGCTCGCTACAGATGTCATTGAACTTCTGGAAGTAAAAGCGAAGAAGAAAAATATACGTCTGTATCTCTCGAGGGAATATGAAAAGCCATTATTTGTGAGAGCCGACAAGGAACGTATCCGCCAGGTTCTGATCAACCTACTGGATAATAGTATCAAATATGGAACTGAGAATGGTAAAACGAAGGTCAGCTTTTTTGATATGGACGAGAACCTCCTGATTGAAGTTGCCGATAACGGGATTGGAGTCGATACGAAAGATGTCTCCAGGTTATTTGAACGGTTTTTCAGGGTCGACAAAAGCAGGTCGCGTGAACAGGGTGGCTCAGGGTTGGGTCTTGCTATTGTCAAACATATTCTGGAAGCTCACAAACAAACCATCAATGTAAGAAGTACGATCGGCGTGGGAACTACCTTCGCATTTACTCTTCAGAAGACTGATTCTGTTCAGGCTTAGCATCGTCTGTTTCAGAAGGCTGATTCTTTTCAGGCTTAGCATCGTCGGTTTCAGAAGATTGATTCTGTTCAGTTTTAGTATCGTCAGTTTCAGATGGATGACCCTTTTCCGTTTTAGAATCCTGATCCCAGAAACGTTTTGTATGTTTCACCAATTTCCCTTCCACGAGAAAATAGATAGCTTCGGCAATGTTCAGGGAATACCGGCTGATACTTTCAATCTGTGAGAGGATGATCATAAGGTTCGTCGCAACAACGACCACATCTGATTTTTTTGTCATTTGTTCGATGATATGTTCAGAGATGGCCTGAACCTTTTCTTTGATGACCTCTGAATCGTTATATATGTCCTTAATGAACATTGTATTCCTTGAATTCAGGATAGTGACCACATCTCTTACAATAGCATCCGTTGATTGGGCAAGATCATCGATTTGAAATTCTATCACAATATCCTTGTAATTACTGAGATCTTCAATCCGTTTGGCAATGTTTACTGCATGATCTCCCATCCGTTCCAGATCATTGTTCATCTTCAGCGATGCCATGATCAGCCGGAGATCAGTCGCTACAGGCTGTGTCAGTGCAAAAATACGCTGGCAGAGCTTGTCGATCTTGACATCCAGCTTATCCACCGCATTGTCGGTTTCAATGATCTCTTCCGCTGCCTCAATATCGCAGTTGATCAGTGCAACCATTGTCTGATGGATCTGGGATGCTACCAGATTCCCCATCTTCAGTATTCTTTTCTTTAATTTTTCGAGCTCTAATTCGAAATGACGTTCCATTTTATGCTTATCATTAAATTATTCATTCATTTATGTAACTCTTCTCTTCACTCTTCACCCTTCACAATTATCAATTGTCAATTATCAATTTTATCCGAATCTTCCTGTAATATAGTCTTCGGTTTGTTTTTTATCCGGGTTGGTAAATATTTTTTTTGTCTTCCCGTGTTCAATCAGTTCACCAAGATAAAAGAATGCCGTATTATCACTAACACGGGCAGCCTGTTGCATATTGTGTGTAACGATGATAATTGTATAATTTGTCTTCAATTGAAAGATCAACTCTTCGATTTTCGACGTGGAAAGGGGATCAAGCGCACTTGCAGGTTCGTCCATCAGGATGATCTCAGGATCGACAGCAAGTGTGCGTGCAATACAAAGTCGTTGCTGCTGTCCTCCTGATAATCCCAATGCAGAATCATGTAACCGGTCTTTGACCTCTTCCCAAATTGCTGCACGCTGCAAGGATAACTCTACAATTTCCGTCAATTTCTTACGATCATGCATCCCATTTATCTTAGGACCGTATGCCACATTTTCAAAGATAGATTTTGCAAAGGGATTTGATTTCTGGAATACCATACCTACATTTTTGCGCAGGTTAACAGAATCCACATTTTTATTATAAATATTGAATTCATCCACCAGCACTTCCCCTGTTATCCTCACACCCGGTATCAGGTCATTCATCCGGTTCAGGGTTCTCAGGTAAGTGGACTTTCCGCAACCTGATGGCCCAATCAGTGCGGTCACCTGTTTTTCAGGAATATCCATTGAGATGCTGTTGAGCGCCATCTTGCTTCCATAAAAAAGCGAAAGATTTCTCGTTTTTATCTTTGGTTCTTTCATTGTATTCTTTCAGACTTATCTTTGTTTTTAATGTGCTCTTCTGAGCCTCGACCTGATAATAACAGCTATAAAGTTCAGGGTGAAGGTCAGAAGCAGCAATACGAGTGTAGTTGCAAATTGTATTGGTAAGGTCTGGTCGACATTAACAGATTGGGTTGACATAATGTAAATATGATAGCCCAGCGACATAAATTGGTCGCTGAGTGAATGCGGTAAAGTCGCAAGATAATAGGCAGCTCCAGTAAAAAGGATTGGTGCAACCTCTCCTGCCCCTCTGGACACCGCGAGAATAGTACCGGTGAGGATACCTGATCTTGAACCCGGCAAAACCACTTTCAGGATGGTCTGCCACTTTGTTGCTCCAAGCGCCAGGCTGGCCTCGCGCAGATCACGGGGAACCGAATGAATGGATTCTTCCACAGAGACGATTACGACCGGCAAGGTTAAAAGTGCCATCGTCAGGCTGGCCCAAAGAATATTGGGTTGTGCCCAGGTAATTTGTCCCCCGAAAAAAACTTTATCCATTCCTCCTCCGACAAACTTTATAAAGAATCCAAGGCCAAAGAGGCCAAAAATGATAGAAGGCACCATTGAGAGGGTTCTGACAGCAAACTGAACGCCTTTAGCAATCCATGAAGATTCTTTTGCATATTCTGTAAGGTAGATAGCAGTAATAACCCCGAAAGGAACAGCCGCAACCGACATGATAATTACCATAAGCGCTGTGCCGTATATTGCCGGGAAAATGCCTCCTTTCGTCATTCCTTCCTTAGGAAAACTTGTAAGGAATTCCCAGGACATCTGGTTTTTTCCGCCAATAATAATGATTACCAACATAAGGACAATGACAGCAATAATCAGGATCACCGACAACCCTGTGGCCCCCATGAGAAGTCCACCTGTTATTTTTTTTATTTTCATGATTTTTTTCCCTGTAACCGTGTCATTAATCTTCCTTTAACATAAAATTCAGCAGTCGCATTCAGAGTGAAAGTGAAAACGAACAACAAAGTACCAATCAAAAACAGGACGTTGTAATGGGTATCACCAAAAACAACTTCCGCCATTTCCGCTCCAATCGTGGCTGATAATGTCCTTACCGAATCGAATGGATTCCAGGACATCAGTGCCGCATTCCCTGTCGCCATAAGGACGATCATGGTTTCCCCGAAAATTCTCCCGATACCTAGTAAAACAGCGGCAAAGATTCCGGGAGCTGCGGCAGGTAAGGTGACAAAGAAGGCCGTCTGCCACTTCGAAGCGCCCAGCGCAAGGCTGGCTTCCTTATAGGTTGAAGGAACTGCCGTCATTACATCCTCTGTGACTGTAAAAATAATCGGTATTGCTGCCAGAGCCATAGCAACGCCTCCAACGAAGGCATTAAGCCTGGTTTCATAACCGAAGAGATGCTGGAAGAAAGTTGCCATAACGATCAGTGCA
>CAZUYY010000327.1:0-3737 GCA_964624935.1 uncultured Prolixibacteraceae bacterium | reverse complement strand
CACACCTTTGGCTGACCGCGTGCTGATTGAACCGGATGCCGCCGAAGAAAAAACCGCAGCCGGTATCATTATCCCCGATACCGCAAAAGAAAAACCCCAGAAAGGGACAGTTGTCGCAGTTGGAGCTGGTAAAAAAGATGAACCGATGACAGTGAAAACAGGAGATACGGTTCTGTATGGTAAATATGCCGGTACTGAACTCACTTTAGGTGGGAAGAGCTACCTGATAATGCGCGAATCCGATATCGTTGCAATCGTTTAATTTTAAGGAATCATAGAAAATCAATCTAAAAAAGTAAGACATTATGGCAAAAGATATTATTTTCAATATTAAAGCAAGAGAGGCATTAAAGAAAGGCGTTGACGAACTTTCAAATGCAGTTAAAGTAACACTGGGACCCAGTGGAAGGAACGTGATCATTGATAAATCGTATGGTTCGCCGGTAATTACCAAGGACGGTGTTACCGTGGCAAAGGAAGTTGAACTGAGTAATCCGGCCGAAAACATGGGCGCTCAGATGGTGAAGGAAGTAGCTTCAAAGACCAGCGAACTGGCCGGCGACGGAACAACGACCGCCACAGTTTTGGCACAGTCTATCTTCACGACCGGTCTCAAGAATGTGACGGCAGGAGCCAACCCGATGGACCTGAAGAGAGGCATTGACAAAGCTGTTACAGAGGTCATATCTTCATTAAAAAAACAAACAAAACAGATTGGCGACAGCCTCGAGAAAATCGAGCAGGTTGCTTCAGTTTCAGCCAACAATGATACCTTCATCGGAAAAATGATCGCCGAAGCAATGACAAAAGTTAAAAAAGAAGGTGTTATCACCATCGAAGAAGCAAAAGGTATTGAAACAACAGTGAAAGTTGTTGAAGGTATGCAGTTCGACCGCGGTTATATCTCTCCCTATTTTATCACAGATACTGAAAAAATGGAAGCCGTTTATGAAAATCCTTACATTCTGATCTATGATAAAAAGATCTCGGTCATGAAAGATCTGCTTCCATTGCTGGAAAAGGTTGTTCAAACCGGCCGTGCACTGGTAATCATTTGTGAAGATGTTGAAGGAGAAGCCCTTGCTACTCTTGTGGTTAATAAAATCAGGGGTTCACTGAAGGTTGCTGCAATCAAAGCACCCGGCTTTGGCGACCGGAGAAAAGAAATGCTGGAAGATATTTCAGTTCTTACCGGCGGTATGGTGATCTCAGAAGAAAAAGGATATAAGCTTGAAGATGCCACACTTCAGTATCTTGGCGAAGCTGAAAAAGTGACGATTGACAAAGACAACACTACGATCGTTAGCGGTAAAGGAAAGAAATCGGATATCGATGGTAGAGTAAATCAGATCAAAGCACAGATCGGCACTACAACTTCCGATTATGATAAAGAAAAATTACAGGAACGGTTAGCTAAACTCTCTGGTGGAGTTGCTGTTATATATGTAGGCGCTGCCAGCGAAGTAGAAATGAAAGAAAAGAAAGACCGTTTTGACGATGCCTTGCATGCAACACGTGCAGCTATTGAAGAGGGAATCATCCCCGGCGGCGGCGTAGGATATATCCGCGCAATTGCAGCGATCGAAAAGATGAAAGGGTATAATGACGATGAAACGACAGGGATAATGATCGTGAAAAGAGCGCTTGAAGAACCGTTACGTCAGATCGTCGAAAATGCCGGTCTCGATGGCGCCGTTGTCCTGCAGAAGGTAAAAGAAGGGAAAGACGATTACGGTTATAATGTTCGTGCCGAAAAGTATGAAAATCTGCTGAAATCAGGCGTGATTGATCCGACCAAGGTGGCACGTGTAGCTCTTGAGAATGCAGCCTCGATCGCCGGTATGTTACTGACAACAGAATGTGTGCTTGCAACACATAAGGAAGAAAAAGAACCCAAAATGCCGATGGGAGGCCCTGGTGGCGGTTACGGCGGCGGAATGGGAGATATGTACTAATCAATTCTTTGCTTTACCTGAAAAGACCTCGGAGATACCGGGGTTTTTTTATGCAACTTTCTTCAGGACAGCAAGGAAATTGTTAGATATAAGCGCTTCCCGGTTAATAAGTTCCTGCAATAAAGAGTAAAAGATTTCGTATTTAATTTTAATATTGTGAGTCCATTTCTAATAACATGAATCATATGAAACTTATCCTTAATTTCCTGATTTTCTTTACGATATCAGGCATCTGCCTGGCACAAACAGAAACACCTTCTCCAAATATCCCCGTTGATCCTGATTCAAAACTTATTCAGTACAGGGAAGTTGTCAACCAGGATGGAATAAAAGATGTCCTCTATGATCGGTGTGCAGAGTGGTTCCGCTCTTATTACGTGAACCCCGCAAGTGTTACAAAGATTCAGGATAAAGTGAATGGAAAAATTGAAGGTACCGGCCGGCTAAGTATTTATTTTTTTGATTCCAACAACACAAAGATCAACGCAGGGATGGTCTATTATGATATCCGGCTCGAGCTAAAAGACAATAGGTACCGCTATACCCTGACCAACTTTACCCTGAAAAGCTTATCACGTGTTCCCCTCGAAAAGTGGCTGAATAAAAATGATCCTTCCTATAACCCGCAGGTGGAGAAATACCTTTACCAGGTTGACACGTGCATGCAGAACCTTATCGTAAAACTGAAGGAAGGCATGAAACCGAAGGTGATAAAGAAGGATGAATGGTAGAAAAACAAGACATCCGTAGCCTTTCTCTTGCAGAGATCGGGGACTTCTTTCGCGAAAATAAAGAAAAACCTTTCCGGGCAAGGCAGGTGTATGAATGGATCTGGAAGAAGACCTGCCGTTCATTCACTGAAATGACCAACCTCTCTAAGGAGAGTCGCCAACTGCTGGAGGATCATTTTGACTTCCGTGTGCTACAGGTACAGAATGAACTCAGGGATCCGGACGGGACAGTAAAATCCACCTTCCGGGTTAATGATCAGACGCTTGTTGAAAGTGTTCTGATCCCTGAAGAAAACCGTACTACTGCATGTATTTCTTCACAGGCAGGATGTGCCCTCGCCTGCCGTTTTTGTGCAACAGGCATGCTCGGATTCACCCGTAACCTTTCTTTCACGGAAATATTTGACCAGGTGGTACTATTGAACCTTCAGTCGAAAAAATACCATGGGAAAGCCCTGTCAAATATCGTTTTCATGGGGATGGGCGAGCCCCTGATGAATTATGAACAGGTAGTCAGATCCATTGAAAAGATCACATCTGGAGATTCCCTTGGAATGTCGCCTCAGCGGATTACAGTCTCCAGCGTGGGAATACCGGCAATGATACGAAAGATGGCGGATGACAAGGTCCGGTTTCATTTTGCATTGTCTCTGCATGCTGCAACAAATGCAAAAAGGGACCAGATCATCCCTGTCAACAAAAAATATCCTTTGCAGGAATTGACAGATGCCCTGAAATATTATCATGCGAAGACGGGCAAACGTTTCACGATCGAGTACATACTTTTCAGGAATTTTAACGACAGCCTTGAGGATGCAAATGCACTGGCCGTTTTTTGCAAAAGCTTTCCCGTGAAGATCAACCTTATCGGGTATAACCCTGTGCGTGACTCCGGATTTTTGCAAACCACCCCTGAAAAGACCCGTGCATTCAGAGAATTCCTTGAGAATAAAAACATGGTAGTAAATGTCAGGAAAAGCAGGGGGCAAAAAATCAATGCCGCCTGTGGTCAACTGGCGCTAAAAGATAGACTATGAATAAACAGGATTTT
>CAZUYY010000326.1:0-3746 GCA_964624935.1 uncultured Prolixibacteraceae bacterium | reverse complement strand
AACTCAACCTGATGAGGGTCGAGTTTCCTTTGATTGTGGATGTGGAAAGTGGCGTCAATGATTATCTTGACCGCGACGGGTCACGTACCCCTATCCAGTTCCATATCAAGAACGACTACGACAAGCATCCCATCGAAGCTCAGGTAGTTCAGGCTGCCACCAAATGGAAAAGAATGGCACTGAAACAATTCGGCATGAAAGTCGGTGAAGGACTTTATACCGACATGCGCGCAGTTCGTAAGGATTACTTTCTTGACCATGACCACAGTTGTTATGTTGACCAGTGGGACTGGGAAAGAGTAATTACAAAAGAAGACCGTAACCTTGATCTCCTGACCGGCGTGGTGGAAAAAATATGGAAGGTACTGAAAGGTGCTGAGCAACATGCCATGAAACTTTTCCCCCAGCTAAAAACCAATAAATTCCCCGATCTGCCCGATACCATAAAATTCCTTCATGCAGAGGAAATCCTTGACCGTTTTCCTGATCTTCCCAGGAAGCAGCGTGAGACAGAGATCCTTAAGATATTCCCTGCTGTCTTCATTTACGGTATCGGCTGGACCCTTAAAGATGGCTATCCTCATGAAATGAGGGCTGCCGATTATGACGATTGGGTGACCCCGACGGTATCAAAAGATGGTAAACCCATGCATGGTCTTAATGGTGATATTCTTGTCTGGAATTCAGTGACCCAGCGCCGGCATGAACTGACTTCTATGGGAATAAGGGTTAATGCTGAAACATTAAAGCAGCAACTCGAACTAACCAACCAGCTTGATTTCCTGAACTTCCCATACCATAAAGCAATAATCAATAATGAAATCCCACTAAGTATAGGAGGCGGGATCGGACAATCAAGGACTTATATGTATCTGCTTAAAAAAGCACATCTTGGTGAAACAAGTGTGACTGTTTGGCCAAAGATCCTAAAGGATATGTGCCATGAAAAGAACATACATGTTCTTGAATAGATCAATTATGCCCTCATTATAAGGGCTTTACTAAAACTCAGAATCCGTTATTCCTGTGAAGGGATAACGGATTCTGCTTATATATTCAAACCTTTCTTAACTGTCAATTCTGTTCCTTTAATAATACGTCGTTTATGGCTTTCTTCATCGAATCTTTCGGAAGAGCACCAACAGCCATTTGGGGTTGTCCTTCTTTTGGACAGAAAAGAATGGAAGGGATACTTTTGATCCCGAAAGCTGAGGCGAGCTCCTGTTCAGCTTCTGTATCTATCTTGTATATATTGATCTTCCCGGAATATTCTGCCGAAAGTTCTTCCAGGATCGGAGCTACCATTTTACAAGGTCCGCACCAATCAGCATAAAAATCGATAATACAGGGCAAATCGCCTTCAAACTTCCAATCGTGATTCACTTCAAAGTTGAAAACTTTATCAAGAAATGTTTGTTTTGTCAAATGTTCAAGAGTCATAAAATGATTATTAGATTGTTAAACAATATATGCGTTTGATTTACTTGAATTCTAAAGGAATTACTTCACTGCCTCCTTACTTAACAGCAATGAATTTATATGCCGGATATAGTCTTCCTTACCTGAAAGTCCTACAGACATCTGGGGTTTTCCATTTGCAGGAACATAAAGAATGGCGGGTATCGACCGGATGTTAAATGTCTCTGATAATTCCCTTTCCTGGTCGGTGTTTACTTTATAGAAAACAACTTTCCCTTTGTATTGTAAGGCAAGCTCTTCCATTATTGGTGCTACCATTTTGCAGGGCCTGCACCAGTCTGCATAAAAATCAATGATGCAGGGGAGGTTCCCTTCATAGGTCCAATTGGTTGGATTTTTCTGGTAATTGTACACAAGTTTCTTAAACATCTCTGTGGTCAATTGATTGACGACACCTATTTTTATCTCTGTTGTGGCACTTCCTGTTTTATTGTCCCCTGCAACGGTACATGAGATAAAACCCAGAAGAGAAAGAATAAAAACGAGAGCTGATATTTTTTTCATTTTAAGAAAGATTTAAAAATCGATGCAAAGATAATCATATTTTTAAATATAAATCGCATAAGTATCACTTTTATTTTTTAATTTTGCTGAATGAAAATCCATTTTGAAAAACTTGAGATCGAATCTTTCGGATCAAAAGAAGCCTGCCTGAAATTAATTGCTGATCAGAAGTGGGCCGAAGGATATACATGCCGGAACTGCGGAAATACAAATTATTGCAAAGGGAAAACCCCTTATTCCCGACGTTGTACCCGATGCAAGCATGAAGAATCAGCAACTTCTCATACCATTTTTCACCGCTGCAAATTAGAACTTCCCGAGGCATTTAGGATCATGCATATGGTCTGCAATAATCCAGAGATATCCACTTATGAATTATCCCGGCAGATGGAACTGCGGCAAATGACTTGCTGGAAATTGAAAAACAAATTAATGGAATGTATCAGGGAAAAAGGTGAAATTGATATTTTGTTTGAAGGGGAGAAAGTATCTGACCCTAATGAAAAATAGATTGTCCATGATCTACAGGGTCAAGTACCCTTTGTGTGTACTTATATAAAGGGGAAAAACCTGTATATGAGTATTTTTCGATTAAATAAATCAAATAGTTGTTTTTCATCTGAAAAGTGTTGTAGGTTCGCTTATAAAATTTCCGGTTCCGGTTATATAAACTTCCTGTTTGTTGATTTTTTTTGTTTCTGCTTCCGGTTGAGGTTAGATTTGCTGAAACTAAAACCGAGGAATTATGAAAACGAAAGATGTAAATTCCAATGATGATCAAAGATGTGATAAATTAAGAATTATCACGGTCAAAATCAGGAAAACCCTTAAAACAAGATTTTTTGGGATTGTATTATTGTTCCTGATTATTGCTTTATCGTCGATTTTTGCTCAGTGTAAAAAGACTGAAGATGAAACCACTCCAGCTACACTGGCAAATAATACTCCCCAGTACACTATTACTCAGGCAATCTCGGATGAAGCTCAGAGAAATACTATTTCTTTTGACGGCCTTGCATTCCTGACCGGATGTCTCGGCTCACAATCATTTCTGCCCCCGGGAAAGGTTGCCGACTATAGCGGTTTTCAGTACCTTCGTGATAACGATCCTACAAATCTTGGTCATAATACCAGTTTCGTCACCATCGTTGCGTTTAATGTTCTCCATATTTTAACTACCGATCAGATCAATATGTACGTCGACAGGGCACAAAACCAGATCGACCTGATCAACGAGTTTGCCTTTCAAAGATATCCCTTGCTGAAGGCTTTCAGAAGGTTGAAGGAGGGTGATATCCCATCCGGCACTACCGGTTTGAGTAAAGAAGCGGTGATGAACTATGCAGCCGGATTATATAAACTCGATGGACAAATAAGTTACGACAGGGAAAAACTGTTCGGCAGGGTCATCAACTCATTAAGTTCAGCTCAGCGGGCAAAGATGGATGCATTGAAGGCATTGAACGGCGTAGCTCATTGGGACAGTACATTATCCAATCCTTTACAGAGCCTGAATCTGTCGCAGGATGTCAATGTTGCAGTGATGACCTATGCCAGTGAGATGTATGCATGGTATTCAGGCGACGTTACATCCGATACCTATTTCTGCCCGGAAAGGCATGGCACTTATTTCGGATCTTTTTACCTGAAAGACTGGCCGGCTATGGGGAACCCAAATTACAGCATTGATGAAACGCTTACTGCTAATGCCGGACAGAATTTCCTTGCCGTCCTTTCAACTTTCCAGGCGGACTCGGTGAAAG
>CAZUYY010000325.1:0-3770 GCA_964624935.1 uncultured Prolixibacteraceae bacterium | reverse complement strand
GGCTCAGGGCTATATCATCTTCAAGGTTCTTGATCTTCGAGATCCTCACCCCGGCTTCAGGCACGATCTCATACAAAGTCACCGCCGGGCCGATGGTGGCTTTGATCTTGTCGATCTTTATGGAATAATTGTTGAGGGTCTGAACGATCCGGTTCTTGTTGGCCTCGAGTTCCTCCTTGTTGATGTTGATCTCATCCCCGCCATAATCTCGGAGGAGATCTAAATGGGGAAATTTATAATCAGGCAGGTCCAGCGTCGGGTCATACTTCGTATTCAACCCAAGGTGAAGCTTCTTTGTTGAACCGTTCGTTTCATCGGGAGTCTCTTCCACCGGTTTCTCGATCTGCAGCTCAATGCCTGTTCCTTCCTCCTTCTCCGGCAAGGGAATGGGTTCCTTTTCAAATTGCAACTCAGAATCGCCCACCTCCTCCGATTCTTTAATTTCTTCCCGGAAGAACAGGTTGCCCACAGGTTCTTCATCCCTCTCAGATTCCGCATCTTCTTTTGGTGCTGGCTCTTCCGGTACATCTTTCCCGGGTGCATCAGATACGGGAGCTTCGGCTTTTTCTTTTTTCTTAAACCAGCGGAAAGGGATGTTAAAGGACAGGATCAGAAAACTGAAGAACAGAAATCCCAGCAGAAGGATCATGCCTGAATAGCCCAGAAAATCCTGCAGCAGCTTATTCGTCTCAAATCCGTAGACACCAAAGAGAATATCTTTGTCGGGGAAGATCACACTGAGTGCAACAGGAGTCCATACAATGCCGAAAAACGAATACTTCAGCGTCCTGCCGAGGGGAAGGATATTGAACCGGAAAAGGAATTTTATTCCTGCCACCGGCAGGATCAAAGCAAATAAGAAGGAGGCAACGCCGAACCATTCGGATATAAAGAGATAAGCCGTGAGTGCACCGATCTTGCCGGCCCAGTTCTCAGGAGTCTTGCTCTCCAGAAAATGTGTCAGGGAGAAATTGTTGAAAACCTTGTTCGAGAAATCAAAATCTGCTTTCCAGGTTTGCACGTAAGAAGTAAAAGCAACGAGCAGATAGATGGATAACAAAAGAAAGAGCAGGCCAAGAACCCTCAGGTGCCGTTCATTTACCGGCTTCCGGACTTTCTTTTCCTTCTTCTGTTTCGGCGGTTTTTCAGGCTTCTTTTTTCTTGCCGGCTTCTCAGGTTTCACCGGCTTGCCCGGGTCCGGAGTCTCCGGCTTTTCCTGTTCTGCAGTCTGCCGAAATGTATTCGCCCTCAACGGACTGGTTTTCTTGCCCATGGATGTTCCTTGCCGTTTTATTCGCCGCCGCCGCCGAATTTACTTTTCAACTCTTCCTGTGTGGTCAGAGTATAATCAGCGGGGATCTCATAATCTTTAGCCGCTATTGTCTTCTTTTCTACACTCGTAACACTTAATTTCATGTTTATCTGCGGGGTCTTCATTACGAACTCCATCATCACCCCGGGAACATCCTTATAGATCGGATCGTCGAAATTTGCATCTTTTCCTCCAAGTTCATCCGTAAACCACACTTCAAAGGTGGTTTTTACACCGTCTTCATCGGTGGTAACAACAGCTTTCTTACAGTTGTATCCGGCAATATTCTTAGTCTCACCGGTAACCGAAACAGTTCCTTTCGGCTGCCCTGCATTTTCCTTTGCAATTTCCTCGGTGGTTTGTTTGATGGCATACTTCTGTCCCATCATATCGATCAGAGCGATCTTTGATTTGGTGGCATAATCCAGGATCTCTACCTCCGTTCCGCCGCCGACGTTTGTTTCTGTCCGCGCCTTCGACCCTTTTATAGAGACCGTCATCACCTTCGGAAACATATTAAGCTGAGCTTCACTGAGCTTGGCATCGGGATAAGAGATCTTGTAAGTGATCACCCCTTCGAAGGGTTTTCCGGCAACCAGGGCTGCAGATACTAAAAATAACAGGATGAAGGTCAGGGTGCTTTTCATAATGATTTTCTTCATTTTTTACAATTTTAAAGGTTTAAGATATAAGTTTGAGTCCTCTATGAAAACTCACTGTGAAATTATACTGCCAATACATCAAAACGCAAAATATTCAATTTCAACGATATACTTCCTAGCGCTTTTTACCGTCTTAGCGTCTTTGCGGTAAAAAAAGACTTTTTAGTGTAGGCTCAGGTATGAGTCCTCTTTTACCAGGAACAAAGGTATCTCATTTTACAATTCTTAACAAGTTGCCCCAACGGATTTTGCCATCGAGCAACGATTTGTTGGGATCGAGTGAAAGCCATACAAAGACCGCCTTGCCGACGATATGATCCTCCGGAACAAAGCCCCAGTAACGTGAATCGGCAGAATTATGACGGTTGTCCCCCATCATCCAGTAATAATTCATCTTAAAGGTGTAGCTGGAACATTCTTTCCCGTTCACAAAGATCTTCCCCTCTTTTTCTTCCAGTTTATTTCCTTCAAAAACACCGATGATCCTGCGGTAAAAACAAATGTTGTGTTTATCGATCATTACCGTTGTTCCTTTCTTAGGGATCGTGATCGGTCCGAAGTTATCGACATTCCAGCGATAAGAGGAATCGAACGGGAAAATATCTGGGTCCCACATGCCGGCAGGCCGGATCACCGGCTCAATGGATCTGACATTGCTGAATTCTTTTATGCTGGCCAGCGATTTTTCGGATAAAGTCAATTCATAATTGCCATTATTATCTGTCTGGCTATTTTCAGTGATATCCAGTTTTTCTAAATTCCTTGAATTTATGGATGTCCCATCGGTATGTACCAGGTACGTGTACTGCCGCTTCCCAGGATTCTGCTCTTCTTTTCCATTGATCAGAACTTTGCGGTCCACGATCCGGATCACATCACCCGGAATTCCGATACAGCGTTTGATAAAGTTTTCCCGCTTGTCAACCGGCCTTGCTATAATATCCCCGAACTCATCTTTGTTGTTCCACACCGCATCCCGTCCATATTTCCTTACCATCCAATAATAACTCTGGTTGCTCTGATATCGGGCAGAGAGGGTATCGCCATCAGGATAGTTGAAAACAACGACGTCCATATTCTTTATCTTTTGCAGTCCGGGAAACCGGTAATACGGCAGCTTTATCCATTCGAGGTAAGATTTTGTATTTTCTGTAAGCGGAAGCGTATGATGTACGAACGGGAAGGAGAGGGGAGTCATCGGAACTCTCGGGCCGAAATTGATCTTGCTGACAAAGAGATAATCACCCACCATCAGGGTCTTTTCCATCGAGGAAGTGGGTATCGTATAGGCTTCGATCAGGAAGATACGGATAATGCTCGCTGCGATAACCGCAAAAATGATGGCATCGACCCACTCCCGGACCACAGTCTTTTTGATCACAGGTCTTTTATCAGGATCGAGATATGATTCCTTTTTCGAAAAACCCAGATAAGGAAGGTAAAAAAATGGAAACACCACACCCAGCGCCTGTGCCCCAAGCCCGTATTTCCTGAAACATTTACAAATCTCCACTACCATCAGAAGGATCACGAAGACATCGATGAACGGGATCAGGAGGAAAATATACCACCATAGCGGTTTTTTTATGATCCTGAGCCATATGTAAAGATTGTAAAACGGTACAATGCTCATCCATCCCTTGTATCCTGATTTATCAAATATTCCCCAAAGTCCGGCAATAAAAAGGATGAAAAAGACGAGGGAAAGCAAAATGTATAAGTTCATATGAAGTTAATTTGGTATATATACAAACGTGATTATTATGAATTTCTTATCAGTAAATCCTTAAATAAGT
>CAZUYY010000324.1:0-3780 GCA_964624935.1 uncultured Prolixibacteraceae bacterium | reverse complement strand
AGACATCAGAGAGGATCAGAATTGATAAAACCCGTTAATTCTCTGGAAAGTCAGAAAGACAGAAATTGTATCTGGCGGAAGTACGTAAATAATAAGCTAAAATATGAGTATAAATCACTCTTTTCAGAGATTGATTTTTTGATTTATATATGCGTCCCGCGCTTTGAAAAGGTTTATGAATGGAGGGTCAAACAGGAGAAAGATCGGTCACCACTTAAGTCCGGCATTGAAGAAAATGCACTTATGACAGATTCTGAAATCAGACACTTTATAATGTTCTATGAGCGATTGACAAAGTACATGATTAACACAATGCCTTTCGTATCGGATGTTACGATATATCTTAATGACAATCATCTTCCCGGGAAATTTAAAGTTCTGGCAAAAAAAACTGAGTAGGCTCAAACTTAAAAACACCCGCTTTCTGCCCTGAAATTGGAAGACATCCTATAGAAATTGTTCTGAAATTTTGCCGTGCATTTAGAAAGAACTTATAAATTTACTAATTGATTTTGAAAAAGGATCTTGGTAAACGATTAACATCAAATGTCAAGAAGGAATTTTAAACCAAAACCGGTCAGACTAATACCAACAAAACCCATAATCAAAAAAGATTATACTATTTATTGGTTGATTGCCGGTTTGTTACTTACCCTGATTGTTTATTTTCCTTCCCTTACCAATGGGATAACGAATTGGGACGATGATAAATATCTGAATAATCCATATGTGATCAACCTGTCTTTGGCAGGTATTCTGAAGATCTTTTCTGTTTTTTTCCTCGGAAATTATCACCCTCTTAGCCTGTTATCACTTGGAATAGATCACCTGATCGGAGGAAATAGTCCCTTTATATTTCATTTTACCAACCTGCTCCTGCACCTCCTGAACACATTCTTAGTGTTTCTGCTGGTAAAACGGCTTACCCGGAACAATCTTCTGGCTATATTGACATGCATGCTTTTTGGAGTTCATACGCTGCATGTTGAATCTGTTGCCTGGGTATCGGAAAGAAAAGATGTCTTATATTCATTTTTTTACCTGCTAACGCTGATAATTTATACAACGTATGCTTCAGGCCGGAAAGGATGGTACTATGGACTTTCACTTCTGTTCTTCCTGCTTTCCCTGCTGGCTAAAGGACAGGCTGTTGTATTGGTAGCCATTCTCCCTTTGATTGATTACGCGCAGGACAGGAAATTGTTCTCACGAAAAGTTTTATCAGAAAAAGTACCTTTTTTACTTCTTTCACTGCTTTTTACATGGATAGCTTTCCGGGCCCAGCTATCTGGAAATGCTATCAAATTCAATACTTTCTCCCTACCTGAAAGATTCGCTTTTGCTTCTTTCGGGTTCACTCAATATTTGATTAAAGGCATTTTACCAATCAGCCTCTCAGCTTTATATCAATATCCCCTAAAACCATTAAATGGAGGTATCCCTTCATTTTATTGGTTATACATTATTTCACTGCCTCTTTTTTTCACTGGTTCTTATTTTTTATTTAAACGTTCGAAGATCTATGTCTTTGGACTTGGCTTATTTTTTCTGAACCTTCTGCCGCTTCTGCAATTGATCCCGGTTGGAGAAGCGATCATGGCCGACCGTTATTTTTACATCCCGTCAGTTGGATTACTCCTTTGTTTTGCCGCCGGCTTGTTGGAATTGAGGAATACCAAAGTCAGGTATACACTATCTGCCTTTTTTATTCTCGGTCTTTCAATCCTGTCGTTTGCCCGTTGTATAGTCTGGAAAGACAGCCTGACACTATGGAGTGATGTGATCAGTAAAAATAAGGATGCCCAATTTGGATATACCGGCAGGGGAGATGCCTACAGTGACCTTGGACAGTACGACAAGGCAATACTCGATTACTCAAGTGCTATCGGGATTGACCCGAAATATAGAGATGCGTTCTATGACCGCGGCGAGGCATATGGTAACCTTGAACAATGGGTCGATGCAATAGCCGATTACACCAGGGCGATTGAAATAGACCCAAAATCCATAGATGCACTTTATAACCGTGGTATTGCTTACGGTAAGCTTGGACAGTGGACCACTGCAATAGCCGATTTCTCAAGAGCGATAGAAATTGACCCGCAAAATACTCACCCATATGTAAATCGTGGCATTGCCTATGGTAACCTAAGACAATATGACAAGGCAATAGCAGATTACTCTGAGGCGATCGAGATTGACCCGGAATTTGAAATTGCCTGGTACAACCGTGGTATTGCTTACAATAACCTCGGACAGTTGGATCAGGCAATAGCCGATTACTCCAGGGCCATCGAAATTGATCCGGAATACACAAATGCTTACACCAGTCGTGGCATTGAATACTTAAAACTTGGGCAAAATGATAAGGCAATAGCCGATTACTCCGGGGCTATCAGGATTGACACGAATAATACTCAGGCATATATCAATCGTGGCCTTGCATACTTTAAACTTGAGCAGTATGAAATGGCAATAGCCGATTACTCCAGAGCCATCGAAATTAACCCCGATAATTCAAATTCTTACACCAATCGTGGCCTTGCATACTTTAAACTTGGGCAATTTGACATGGCAATAGCCGATTATTCCAGGGCCATAGAGATTAATCCGGATAATACGCATGCATATACCAACCGTGAAATTGCATACAGGAAATTAAATGGAAATAAAAAAAGATAACTGGATTCTCCTAAAATAATCTGCTTCCATCATCCAGGAGTTGTCAATCCAGACGGTTTATTCACTTGAATAACAGATCCTGAATTCCGATCTTACTTCAAAAATCGCTGATCGATATTCGATTAATCAAACAAATACCCTTATTCCTTTGGTTCCTCTGTGGGTGGAATATTTATTTCCTGAACAGGCGGAACGGCTGTCTCAACTAAAGGAATAATTTCATCCACAGGCTCCTCCTTGTGTTCTTTCAATATGATTGGTTTACTCAGAGGTGTCAATCTTACCCCTCTCCATTTGCGGGTCTTCCTGTAAGGTGATCTTTTCTTGAAGATCTTATTTTCCTCTTTGGGTGTGGGTTCAGGTTCTGATTCACTTGTAGCGACAACAGCAATTCTTGGTTTTCTGCCTCTCTTAGCAGCCGCTATAGGTAATGTTTCACTTGTGGGAACACTTGCGACCTTGAAAGGACGTCCACGCTTTTTGGTCACCTTGGGTTCAGCAACTACTTCTTTCTTTTTTCTGCCTCTCCTTTTGGGCTCATTTGCAACTATTAAAGGAGTATTCCCGTCTGTGGGGACACTTTTTGGTCTGCCCGCTTTCTTTGGAACCTGCGATTCAACAACAACAGCCTTCGGTTTACGTCCACGCTTCTTCGGTACCTTCGGTTCAGCATTAATTTGGGCATCAATCAGAGAGGAAACAATTTCAGAAACAACTTCAGACTTGGGCTTCCTTCCCCTTTTCTTTGGTATTTTCGGCACAATTTCTTTTACTTTGGGCTTACGTCCTCTTCTTTTGGCAACAGGTTCCTTTTCTGAACTTTCGTTTTCTGTAATACCTCCAAGTTTTTTTATGACATTTTTTATCTGTGCAATATACTTTTCGGCATTCGAAATTTCGTCCTGATACATTTGACGTAATAAAGAGAGCTCTTCATCTGTGAATTTAATTGTCTTCATCGAATATGTTTTTAATTTCAGGATGCAAATATACAAGTTTTCAAAAAGAAAACCAAACGATTGTCAAGACTTTACATTTGTCTCTTAGCAGAAATCAGCACATTACTTATCATTTAAATCGTCAATCGTCAATTTGACA
>CAZUYY010000323.1:0-3782 GCA_964624935.1 uncultured Prolixibacteraceae bacterium | reverse complement strand
ATAATTACGGGCTCCTGGTTATTCCCGGTTATCTCGGTTCCAACATGGTCGTTGAGAAATGGGGCAAGATTGCCTATAATAATAAAGTGATGCTCATCACTGACTTTGAACACCTCGATAATCCTGACGATGCCATGGAAATGTTCGAATCGGCTAATCTTACGGGAGGGGATATTTACCGGTCAAACGTCATGATGACGTGCAACTGGCTGGTTGGAAGGAAGAAGTTTACCGAGATCGGCGAGGAAGAGGAACTTTTTGTGCCGCCTTCATCCGCATTAGCCGGAACTATTTATAACACACTGATGTCGCAAGTTGCAGCAGGGAAGAAACACGGTGGGTTGAGCGAAGTCGAGGGTGTGCGTTTCGATCTTAAAAAGAGTGAAATCGCAAGTCTCGAGAAATTAGGGCTGGTTCCGATGGTAAATGAATATGGCAAGGTGATGGCATTTTCTGCGAAGACCTTATTCAGCGGCGATAACCTTGGATTGCAGACTTATTCTGTGGTGAGGGTTTTCGATTATGTCACCAAAGTACTGATGGATTTCCTGAACCGCAGGGCTTTTGAGAATTTCAACGTCAAGACAAAAAAAGAGATCCAGTCGCAGATCGTTCGTTTTCTGGACAATATCACCGGACCGGGTAAACTTATTGAAAGTTTTACCATTAAGCGTTTTGATCAGGACCCGGTTCAGAAGGACAGGATCTATCTCGATATTAACATGAAACCTTATTTCCCGGCCAAGAATTTTATGATCAAAATGGATGGGCAGAAGGGAGACGACGGGAATGACTGGGATTCAAAATATGAACAAGCTTAATTTGTCAGGACCCCACCCCCAGCCCCTCCCCAAGAGGGAGGGGTGCAGAAATAAAACGTTGGATGGGGTTCAAATATGAACAAACTTTGATAATCAATTAAATCAGTTATTAACCATTAAAACTTAAACATTATGTCGTTCAAAGCAAAAATGACCGTTTCGGGGAAAGATTATCCTGTTGTTTCCCTTTCTTATGGGTTAAACCAATCTGTTGATCAGAGCGGAAGACCTACGTCTGAGGTTAAGGGACAGAACATCACTGTGGTGGTTGAATCATCCGAAGACAACTCGCTGATGGAATGGGCAGTAGATAGTTATGGAAAGAAAAATGGTTCGATTGTTTTCAACAAAATTGATTCGGATCAAAAGATGAAACAATTGGATTTTACTGACGGCTATATTACCAGTTATTCCGAAAATTTCGGAGGAGAGACGATGATGATGACTGTTTCTATCTCCTGCAGGAAGATAAAAGTCGGGAATGCCGAAGTAGATAATGCCTGGCCGCAGTAATCATTGATGAAAATATATTTCAGGATCATGCATGGATTAAGCTCCTTAATTCATGTATTGATGTTATTTATCTTAATACTTCAATATTATGGCATTTACGGCATCTTTGCACATTAAGGGACATTCCAAAGAGCAGGATGGGATACGGGTCATTTCCTGCGACTTTGCCTTTAATCAACAAGTCGATCCGACCGGAGTACCAATTTCGAATGTCAGAGGAGGACTTATCAATATCGGGCTTAAAAACGAAAATGATTTTGATCTTGTTAACTGGATGTTCTCCAACACTGCCAAAAAGAACGGGAAGATCGTATTTTCATCAGGTATTTCCGACAATCAATCATTCCAGACGATCAATTTCACGGATGCTGTACTGATCAATTACAACCAGATATTTTCAGAGGAAGACGAAGTACTTGTCAATCTGACTATTTCCTGTCGTGAGATCGAGATTTCGGGTGCTTCTTTCACTAATGTCTGGGAGACTTCGGATTAGTGAAGTGCTTTCTTTTTTATAAAATTTCCCGTCATGGCACATGCAAGTGGTTCTTCAATTGTTATCGGGCAAGATGAATTAAGATCATTTTCCTCATTTGAGATCAGGGAGGACATTCTTAATCTGCATGAGTTTAAGTTGGTTTGTCCCCGCAGCGCACTGGCAGCCTTAAGTTCAAGCAGCCAGCAAGGGTGGAATGTGAGTGACAAGATCGGTTCACCGATAACCTTCAGCGTCACCGGAATTGAGACACACCGGGGCAAAGCGAAGGATTTTCGCTATAAAGGAATTATCACCAGTATCTGTGCGTACCGAGATGAGGTCAACAGTATTCAGGAATTAGTCCGCATCACAGGCTCGGGGTCAGATATACTTTTGGAAGACATTCCTAATTGCCGTGCCTTTGAAGACAAATCCATCAATGAGATCGTTGACCAGATCATGATGTCTTATCCGCAGGATCTGATTTCGAAAACAGGGTCTCACAGGGATTCCACGCGTTATCCTTATATTGTTCAATACAATGAAACCACGCTTGAGTTTTTTCACAGGTTGCTGGGCATCTTTGGGGAATGGTTTTATTATGATGGCAAGAACCTGGTATGCGGGCCTGTGAAGAAAACTGAAGAAACAGGGGTATATGGCGTAAATCTTTCAAATGTCGAAGTCAGCTCAAGCATTTTCCCACTGAATTTCCGGACAAAATATCATGATGTTGTTCATGATACAACTTCGACCGGCGATTCCGGGAATGTATCCCTTGATTCGTTTGTCGGGAAAGCCGGTAAAAATGCCCTGAGTCGTTCAGGCAGTCTTTATCCCTCGAGCAGAGAATCATTTTTACCCTTTATAAATCAATTAAATGCTCAACCGGATCCTATAAATGACAGAATCTCTGTGCAGAAAAAACTGCTTGCCACTGCGCTTGTCAGTATATCCGGTAATTGTCTTACCCCATTGCATGTAGGGTATGTCCTGAATGTCTTTTCACATCACAAGAATAATCTTGATCCTTCCACTGTTGATCTTGGCGGCTATATGATCACAAAAGTGACTCATTATTTTACTGATCATGAGAAGAACTATTATAATACGTTTGAAGGGATCCCGTCTGAAATGGATATCTTTCCGAGGAGACAGGAACTCAATAAACCCTATTGTCCGGTACAAAATGCCGTGATCACGGATAATAATGACACTGATAACCTGGGACGAGTGAAGGTACATTTTGACTGGATGGAAGATGGTCAAAGCACGCCCTGGATCAGTACGATCAATCCTCATTCTGGCGATGACCGGGGATTTTATTTTGTCCCGGAGATTGGAGATGAGGTGGTTGTCGGATTTGAGCAGAATCATCCCCAGAAGCCTTATGTGATGGGAGCTATGTATGGGAGTAATCATGCTCCGGGCCAGAGTTGGGGAACCAGCAAGAACGATATTAAAAAGATCCGTACACGCCAGGGAAACACGATTGAATTTGACGACAGTTCCGGAACCGAAAAGCTTATCATCTATAATGGGACCGGTAGTTCGGCGAGTTCCAACAGCAATCAAATTTCACTTACGCTGAATCCGGATAAAATAACCATTGAATCTGACGGAGATATAGAGATCAAAGGCATCAACCTGAACTTTCACGCGGATGCTGACATTTCGATCCAATCTGATGGGGGAACAATAAGTCTTAAAGGTTCACAGGTGTCGATCCAGGCCGATGGCGGCAGTGTAGGGTTGAATGGTCAGCAGGTGTCGATCCAGGCTGATGAGGAGTTCAAGGCCCAAGGAGCCACTGCAGAGATTGATGGTTCCGGCCAGGTAACAATAAAAGGCGCGATGGTACAAATCAATTAATATAAAAGTCTATGCCACCAGCAGCAAGAGTAGGAGATTTACATGTTTGCCCGATGCAGACGCCGGGGACGCCACCGATACCTCATGTCGGGGGGCCG
>CAZUYY010000322.1:0-3792 GCA_964624935.1 uncultured Prolixibacteraceae bacterium | reverse complement strand
TGGATACTGGATTAACTTCATGTATTATCATTACAATGATTATGGCGAAATTGATACTTCTCTTTATTTGACTTTTAATCCAACCGCCGATAACTTCTCATCCGGCAGTAAGTCAATAAACTCTTATAACTCTTCCAATCAGGAATTACAATCCATCATGCAAGTCTGGGATTCATCATCTCAGGCTTGGGTAAATTCTTATATGATGCAATACACCTATCTGACATCGGGTCAAATGAGTGAACAGCTTACCCAAACCTGGAATACATCGTCAAACGATTGGGTAAATAGTCAGAAGACCGAATATTCCTATAATTCCTCAGGGTTTGCGACAGGGTATATTGCATACAACTGGAATGGAACTACCAGCCAATGGGTTCCAAACATGCAGGCAATTTATACCAATTCATCTTCGGGACTACCCATGCAGAAACTTTATCAGCAATGGAATTCGGGAACGAGTTCATGGGATAATTCCAGTTTGGATACCTACCAGTACAATGGCAATAACCAGCTTTTGGAAAGTACTGATCAAGTATGGAACATATCCTCATCCAGTTGGGTGAACAACTGGATGCAGACAAATACCTATTTCCTTAATGGTATTCAGGATACCATGTATCAATATTATTGGAACCCCAATGCTTCCGATTGGTTGGCTTCCTATTATTCTCAAAATGATTCGCTGGGTTATATTATTGAATATTATTCAAAATCGATTGACTGGACAACGTATGCCTACATCTCGGGATATCGTTTTCTGTACTTTTATAATTCACAGTACCAGCCAACTGAATACCAGCATTATGATCTCAATATCGCAACAAATAATTGGGACCTCAGCTCACATCATCTCTATACTTATGATGGTAACGGCAACAACACTGTGGAATTGGATCAGAATTATAATGATACAACCGATTCATATGAAAATGAAGATAAGGTTGATCACTTCTATTCTTTTACCACTGGCGTCTTTAATTCTCCAAGGCCTTCGTCCGTGTGCTATTATGAAAATCCACTTCCGAAAGGAAAACCAATTCAATGTCCGAATCTGCAAAACGGAAAGAATTACCAGGTCAACCTTTATTCCATTAAAGGACAGCTTGTCTATTCGACTTTGATTCATGCAGGCGAATCCTTGTATTTACCACAAACCCTTACAGAAGGTCCTTATTTTCTAAAGATTTTTGGTGATGAAAGAATGATATCGCAGGGAAAAATCATTCTGACAAACTAAAATCTATCTAATATCAACTTCTTTTTAATGGAATTGATCTGAATACTTTTAAAACCACTTCCTGGAAGAGTGTATTATTATATAATGTTATCATGCGAATATTGTCATGACGGTTATCATTCAAAATACATTCCATTGTACATAATGATTGCAATCTAGGTCTTTACAGTGAATTCCTGTTAAAAAAATAATTATAATTAAAGAATTAACCGTAACACTGATTCAATAATATTATACCTTTGCAGTCGTTATTTTTTGCTCGGGAATCTGTTTACATTCAACCTCAAATTGTTCAATTACGAAGATTAATAACAGAGATCCATTCAAATTCACAGAATTAATCATAATTTAAACAGAAAAACAGACAAATGAAAAAAGCAATTACTTTTTTTTCTTCATTAGCTCTTGTTCTTTTTAGCCTGAATGTTTCAGCACAACAAGAAACTTTAAAACCAGTGGTCATTCATCCGGTTTATTTTGATGTGTCACCCCCCTTAAGAGATATGGTTAAAATTTCTCCTGAGAAAGCAGATAACTCATGGAAAGTAATTAAAAATTATTTTAATGTAAAAAGAAACAAAGAAACATTTCCTTCTGATTGGGTCGACCCATTGATTCAACATGCTAAAATGAGAATGGCGACCCAAGATACGACAATTGAAAATTTTTTAGGAAACACCAATACGCAGGGTTATGACCCACCTGATACATATGGCGTTGTTGGTCCCAATGATTATTTTGCATTGGTTAATTGTCATTTTACCATATACAGCAAAACCGGGGCATTACTTTCAGGACCTACCAGTAATATGTCCGTTTGGAATGGAATGCCGAATAATCAAAATGGCGGGGACGGGATTGTTCTTTATGATCAACAAGCTGACCGTTGGGTCTTCGCTCAACTTTCTTATCCAAGTAGTACTTCAAATTGGGAAATGATAGCTGTATCCCAAACCAATGACCCAACGGGTAGTTGGTATCGCTGGGAATATTCCTTTGGTTCCGTTCTTCCTGATTATCCTAAATTTGGAGTTTGGCCCGATGGATATTATATGGCCGTGAATCGTTTTCAACAACCAGCTGGTAATTATATTGGTACAGAACAATGTGTTTTCAACCGGGATTCAATGATTGCTGGAAATCCTACAGCTCCGATGGTTTCTTTCACTTTACCTTCATCAAACCCTGCTTTTGGGCTTCTTCCCTCATCCTGTGATGGTGATTTCCCACCGTTAGGTACACCAAATTATTTTGTTTTTATGGATAGCCCAAATCATTTAGGAATTTATGAATTTCATGTTGACTGGACAAATCCAACCAATTCAACACTTGGAAATTATCTTCAATTACCTGTTGCTACTTTTAATAATGGTGTAAGTAATGTCCCGCAAGAAGGAACATCCCGGACAGCCGAAGTCCTTTCTGATCGTTTAATGTATAGGTTACAATTCCGGAAATTTTCTGATCATTGGTCAATGGTGACTAATCATACTGTGACGGGTTATAATAATAATGCTGGTGTCCGCTGGTATGAACTGCGAAAAACCTCAGGAGATTGGACTGTTTATCAACAATCAACCTATTCTCCATCTGATGGTAATTGGCGGTGGATGGGGAGCATCGCGATGGATACTGCTGGTAATATAGCTCTTGGTTTTTCTATTTCGAGTAGTAGTATGTATCCTTCTATAAGATATACAGGAAGATTAAAAAGCGATCCTCTTAATGTTCTGGATCTTCCGGAAGTAGGAATTTTTAATGGCACAGGATCAAATACTTCAAATGATGGTAACGGATATTGCCGCTGGGGGGATTATAGTACTATGACTGTTGATCCTTCCGATGGTATGACATTCTGGTATTCTCAACAATATAACGTCAGTATGGGATCTGGTTGGCAACAAAGAATAGCTTCTTTTAATTTCTTAAGTATTCTTACTGCTAATATCACTGCTACTCCTGATACAATTTGCCAGGGTGATTCTTCTCATCTGAATGCCAATGCATCTGGTGGTTCAGGCACATATACCTATTCCTGGACATCTGATCCTTCAGGATTTACTTCAAATATGAAAAATCCTGCTGTATTGCCGTTAATTACAACAACTTATATTGTGGTTGTAAATGACGGTACCTCTAATGTAACAGATTCTATTACTGTTACTGTCAACCAACAACCCACGGCATATGCTGGTCCTAACGCATCTTATCAGAACACAGTTCCCTTTTTCGTGGTGAGCGGAACAGCCACAAATTACAGCGCTGTGAAATGGCTGACCGCTGGCGATGGATCTTTCAATATAGATACAGTTCTTATTAGCGTTTACACTCCAGGTCCAAACGATAGACATGATGGGGGGGTTCTTCTTACATTTCAGGCTTTTGCTTTGACTCCTTGTACTGATACAGCTACGGATACTGTATTTATAAGACTCCTTTTCCCGGATGGAATCGCAACTTCAGCAGTTGTCCCATTTGATATAAACATTATTCCGAACCCTGCCACAAACATGTTTAATCTGGTAGTTTACGGGGCTAATGGGATGAACATG
>CAZUYY010000321.1:0-3793 GCA_964624935.1 uncultured Prolixibacteraceae bacterium | reverse complement strand
GGGGTTGACTCTTCGGTTGCAGCATATCTTTTGAAACAGCAGGGATATGATGTTACAGGAGTGACTATGTCAATATGGGATGGGAAACAAAGCCTGATTCCTTCGGGGAAGCATGCCTGCTATGGTCCGGATGAAAATGAAGAAATTGATGAAGCACGGGAACTGGCAGGTATTCTTGATATTCCTTATCTGGTATTCGACTGTTCTCAACGATATAAAACATTGGTTCTTGACTATTTTCGTGAGGAATACCTTTCGGGACGGACTCCCAATCCTTGCGTGAAATGCAACCAGTTGATTAAATTTGGTATGCTTCCTGAACTGGCAAAGCTGGAAGGACTTGACTTTGATTATTTTGCTACGGGTCATTATGCTATCGTCGAATGGGATGATCAGCGGAAAAGGTACTTGTTAAAACAAGGTGTCGATCCCAGGAAAGATCAGACTTATTTTATTTATCGCCTCACGCAGGAGCAGCTTTCAAAAGTCTTGTTTCCTATCGGAAGAATGACGAAGCAAGAGGTCAGGGAAATTGCAGCAAAGATCAACATCCCGTTGTCTGAAAAAGAAGAAAGCCAGGATTTTTATAGTGGGGATTATAAAGATCTGCTCGACGTTAAAGATAAGCCGGGCGATATTGTTGATCGCAAAGGAAATGTACTTGGGCAGCATAACGGATTCTGGAATTATACCATCGGCCAGCGAAAGGGATTAGGCGTTGCTTTTTCTGAGCCGCTTTATGTGCTTAGCCTGGATAGTGAAAATAACAAGGTGGTGGTTGGAATCCGGGAAGAGGTGATGAGTTCGTCTTTCATTGTGAAAGACCTGAACTGGATTGCAGTTGAATCATTGGACAGCCTGATGGAGGTAAATGTAAAGATCAGGTCGGCTCAGAATCCTGCAGTCGCATCGATTGAACCCTTTGAAAAGGATTCAGTTAAAGTGACATTTCATGTTCCGAATGATGGTATTACTCCGGGGCAATCGGCTGTCTTTTACCTGGACGACTTGGTACTGGGAGGAGGAGTAATTAATAACGTGGTGAACTAGTGACGTGGTGACGAGGTGAGTGAAAAAATATTTATTAACTGCTAAGACGCTAAGGCACAAAAAGATACAACATAATTAAAGATTTAGGCTCTTAATAAAAATTCGAAAATCATAATTATGAAGGATTTAATAATAGTCATTTTCATTTCCATTTTACTGGCAAATACGGCAATCGGGCAACGGAACCCGGAGATCACGGCAAAAGAACTTAAGACGGATATTTATTTTCTTGCGTCAGATTCTTTGAAAGGACGGAAGCCGGGAACGAAGGAAGCCGATGTTGCTGCAAATTATATCCGCAAACAGTTTATAGCCTCCGGGTTGAAATTGATCTGCGACAGTGGTTTCCAGTATTTCGAGATCGTGACCGATGTCACTGCCGGTCCTCATAATGCACTAAGTTTTAATAATTTCACGGGAACAATGAATAAGGATTTCATGCCGGTTGCTTATTCGTCAAACGGGACCATTATTAATAATGTCATATTTGCAGGATACGGTTTTGACATTGACCAGGACAGCCTGAAATGGAACGATTATGGTGGATTGGATGTGAAAGGGAAATGGGTCATGCTTTTCAGAGGCGATCCCGAACTGGATAACAATGAAAGTAAATTCATTCCTTATACCGAGATCCGGGGGAAAGTTTTGGTGGCAAAAGATCATGGTGCTGCTGGTGTTTTGGTAGTTACACCGGTGGCAGTGGATAAAGACGATAAACTGATTGGACTTCACTCAGAAAATAATGATGTGACTTCAGGTATACCAGTAATTAACATTAAACGTGAAGTTGGGAATATGCTGCTAACATCTTCAGGCTTCACGCTGGATTCGCTCGAAAAGATTCTTAATAAAACGAGAAAACCCAAATCGCTGATACTGCCTGTGGTTGTTTCTGTATCAGCCGAGATCATTCAGAAAAAAGCAAAGACTGAGAATGTGATCGGCATGATTGAAGGAAGCGACCCTGTGCTGAAAAATGAATATATCGTCATTGGCGGTCATTATGATCATCTGGGCTTTGGCGGTCCGGGTTCAGGCTCCCGGATGCCCGACACGGTTGCCATTCACAATGGCGCCGACGATAATGCATCAGGAGCAGCCATGGTCATAGAACTCGCAGGGAAACTGGCGCCTGAGAAAAGCCGGTTGAAGAGAAGTATTATCTTCATTTCGTTCAGCGGAGAGGAAATGGGACTGCTGGGATCAAAATATTTTACCGATCATTCGCCGGTTGACATGAAAAAGATAACAGCCATGTTCAATTTCGATATGGTAGGCCGTTTCGATAAAGAGAAAAATTCAATTTCAATAAGCGGGACAGGAACTTCGCTTGAGGCTGATTCAATAATCCGTATCTATGAAAAAGATCTTCCTTTTGCAGTCACACATTCTCCCGATGGTTATGGACCTTCAGACCATGCATCGTTCTATGCCTCCAATATTCCTGTTTTCTTTTTTACGACGGGTTCCCACATGGATTATCATACCCCATTTGACAGAGCCGATAAGATCGATTATGAAAAAGAGAAAGAGATCGGCGACTTCAGTTACAAACTCATCATGAACATTGATAATATGCCTAAAGACCTGACTTTTCATGAATCCGGAAAAAAAGAAGGTTATGGAAGGGGAGGGCGCCGGATGAAGGTCACCCTCGGCATTATGCCAGACTTTGCAGGAACAGAGAAGAAAGGATTACGGGTTGATGGCGTCACTAAGGATGGCCCTGCTTACAGGGGTGGAATGCTGAAAGGCGACATTATCGTTTCCATCAATGGGTTGTCGGTTGGGAATATCTATGAATATATGTCCCGGCTGGGAAAATTGAACCATGGTCAGACTATCAATGTTGAAGTGTTGCGGAATGGGAAGAAAGAGGTACTAATAATAATGTTATAATATTCTGGTTATGGATTTAAGTAAAATCATTGACAAGGTATTCCTGCTCAAATTTATTAAGTTCTGCCTGGTAGGCTTCTCAGGGGTGTTTGTCGATTTCGGTACAACCTATTTCTTTAAGGAGGTAGTCAAGATCCAAAAATATGTTGCCAATGCCATTGGGTTTACCCTTGCCGCTACGACTAATTATTTCCTCAACAGGATATGGACCTTTAACAGTCATAATCCACGTATCGTGGAAGAGTTCTCAAGGTTTTTCATTATCGCCCTGATCGGGCTGGGGATCAACAGTGCCATCATCTGGCTTATGAATGGCAAGTTCAAGATCAATTTCTATCTTTCCAAGCTTGTTGCGACGGTGATTGTGACACTCTGGAATTTTCTGATCAACGCTTATTTCACCTTTGCCTGAGGCGGAACCTTAATCATCATCGTCATCATCGTCGCCGGAGTTCTCTTCCGGAGCGTTTTTCTTCACAGTATCTGCCTTAGCATTTTTTTCAGGAGCGACCGGGGTCATTGACGCAGGTGGCATGACAGGAACTGCTGTAGGTTCCTGGGTCTGGATCATATCTACGGGTAAACAAACAATAAAATCCGCTTTCCCGATGTTGGCTTTTTCGAGTTCATCCAAATCGTCCTGTTCAACAGAAGATATTGTGACGATCTTCAGATCGGTGGCATTTCTTTTATTATATTCCTTCAGGTACCAAACAATCCCTTCCTTATTATCGGAATGGTAGCTTCCGTTAATATGAAAAAATACATGCCCTTCACTGATATTCTTCAAAATGAAATAACCCATTGTGGCATCCTTAATGGCCTGCGCTTTTGGCAGGTT
>CAZUYY010000320.1:0-3834 GCA_964624935.1 uncultured Prolixibacteraceae bacterium | reverse complement strand
GAAGCATCAAAAGGTTCCTGTACCAGTAATTCATCATTGTTTCTGATCCGAATATTCTCTTTAGCCGCCAGGACGTGACGCGTAAAGCGTTGCCCAGACTTAAATTACGTCGAGGCAGGATTTGTCCTAACTTTGCAGAAAATAACAATGGTGCCAACAGTTAAAGAAATATTTCCGGTCGAAGGAATGTCCTGCGCATCCTGTGCACTAAGCATCCAAACAGCACTTTCAGGGCAGGAAGGGGTAAAATCGGCAGTCGTTAATCTTGCCATGGAGCAGGTCATGGTTGAATATGAACCTCAGGTCATAACCCCGGCTCGTATGAAAAATGTTGTTGATGGCATAGGATTTAAGCTTATTACCGATAAATCTATCAGCTCCGGTGACCAGGAAAATAACCAGAACGGGAGATTAAAACGGCTGAGGAAAAACACCCTCTTATCATTAGTATTCGCGATTCCTGTCTTTCTGATCTCGATGGTGTTTCACAATCTACCCTATGCTGACTGGATCATGCTTATTCTTACTATTCCGGTGCTGACAATATTCGGACGTGAGTTTTTTATTATTGCATGGAAAAGGGCAATGCATTTTTCTTCAAATATGGACACCCTGGTTGCCCTTGGAACGGGGATAGCATTTCTCTATAGTTCGTTCAATACTATCTTCCCCGGGTTTTTACGGTCACGCGGTTTCGAACCCCATGTCTATTTCGAAGCTTCGGTGGTGATCATTACCTTCATCCTTATGGGAAGATATTTTGAAGAACGGGCCAAACGGAGGACCTCAAGCGCCATCCGGAAATTGCTGGGCCTTGGTGTAAAAACGGCCAGGGTCATCAGAAATGGCATTGAAAAAGAAATGCTGATCTCAAAGATCATTGTGGGTGATACACTTGTGATCCGTCCGGGAGAAAAGATACCTGCCGATGGAAAAGTTATTGAAGGAGAATCATACATTGACGAAAGCATGATCACCGGCGAATCGTTACCGGTCCTGAAAAAAGACGGCGATTTTGTTATCGGCGCAACAATAAACCAGACAGGCAGCCTGAAAATTTCGGCTGAAAAAGTTGGTAGTGAAACTATACTGGCACAGATCATCAGGCTGGTACAGGAAGCGCAGGGAAGCAGAGCCCCGGTGCAAAAACTGGTCGACAAGGTTGCTGCTGTGTTTGTGCCGGTCGTTATCGGATTAGCCATTCTTACATTTACTATCTGGTCGATCTGGCACCCTGCAGCAGGGAGTCCAATTGCCCTTATTTGTGCCATAGCTGTTTTGGTCATCGCGTGTCCTTGTGCATTAGGGCTTGCTACTCCAACTGCCCTGATGGTGGGATTGGGAAAAGCCGCAGAGCATGGCATCCTTATCCGCGATGCGGAAAGCCTGGAAACCGCATGCAATATTGAAACGATCGTGCTTGATAAAACAGGAACTATTACTGTTGGAAAACCCTCAGTTGCGGAGATAATATGGGATGAAAATCAACCCGATCATTCTGCAGTCGAAAATGCCATTGTTTCGATCGAGTCACGATCAGAGCATCCTTTTGCGGCTGCCCTGGTAAGCTATCTGAAGAAGCCTTCCTTTATTCCCTCTGAAATAACAGGCTTTGAAAGCACAACAGGAAAAGGAGTTTCAGCATTCGCTGGAAGTGATGTCTATCATATTGGGAGTAAAAGCTATATTCTCGAAAATGCAGGACAATTCTCAACTGCCTTTCTTGACAAGGATACTCAACTCCGAAGGCAGGCACAGTCGCTGATCTATGTTTCAAAAAACCGAAATGTTATTGCTCTTTTTTCTGTCACTGATGCGATAAAACCTAACTCGGCTAAAGCAGTAACTGAATTAAAGAAAATGGGGATCGAAGTGCATATGCTGAGCGGCGATACCGTTGCAATCACGTCCCACATGGCTGCAAAGGCAGGAATCGATCATTTTAAAGGAGAGGTGACTCCGGAGGGTAAATCAGATTATGTCAGACAATTGAAAGAAAAAGGCAGACATGTTGCCATGGTGGGAGATGGGATCAACGATTCTCCGGCATTGGCACTCGCCGATATAGGCATTGCTCTTGGGACTGGTACCGACATCGCCATGGAGAGCGCTCAGATAACTTTGATCAGCGGCGACCTTGAAAAGATCATTTCAACGATCAGACTTTCGAGAAAAACAGTGAAAACCATACACCAGAATCTTTTCTGGGCTTTCTTCTATAATGTTATCGGCATCCCCGTAGCAGCCGGAATCCTTTACCCGTTTACCGGATTTCTGCTTAATCCGATGATTGCAGGTGCCGCTATGGCGATGAGTTCTGTTTCAGTCGTTACGAACAGTCTGCGTTTGAAACGTGTAAAGATCTGAACACACCGTGGTTTTATCACACCTCACCCCCTGGCCCCCTCTCCTGAAAGAGAGGGGGTGAAATGCAAAATGTAATGGAGATTTCAAAGATGTCTATTTTTATGAAAAAAAGTTTTCTTTTCTCATTCTGCCTTTTACTAATTCTTGGTTTTTCCGGTTGTACTGTACTGAAAATTGAACGGCCTCCCGAATCGTATGAGGAGATTAATATACAGCCGCCGGTCTCTTACCTCAACATTCCTCTCGATGTGGATTTGAAAGATATGGAACAACTGGTCAACCAGCAGTTTAAAGGACTGATATATGCAGATACCAGTTTTGACAACAATAACCATGACAACCTTATGGTCAAAGCCTGGAAAATGGCAGATATCAAACTGGCCATGGATGGTAACCAGCTAATTTACCAGATACCGCTGAGTGTCTGGATCAAGAAGAAGTTTGAAATCGGAGCTTTCGGAATTGGGATTTCCGATACCCGGGAGGTCACCGGCAATGTGATCCTGAAATTCAGGACACGGATCTCGATCGGGAAAGACTGGAGCTTCTCAACGATGACATTTTCCGATGGGTATGATTGGGTCACTACCCCGGTACTCCAACTGGCTCCGGGCATCAGCATACCCTTGCCATTCATCTCCGACTTACTTATGCAAGCCAACCTGAACGATATCAATAAGAGTATCGATAAGGCCTTACAATCTTCCTTTGACCTGAAATCGAACCTTGCAAAGATCTGGAATAAGATACAGATACCCATAAAACTTTCTGATGAATATCCCCTTTGGGGGAAAATCACCCCGCTGGAAATCAGTATGGTTCCATTACAGGGTTCAATAGACATTCTCCATCATGCGGTCGGGATAAAAGCCTATACGGAACTCTTTTATGGTGATGAACCTGCTTTCCATATCAATGAGACTATTCCTGAACTGAAGATCACCAGTCGTCTTGACAATGATTTCAGAGTCAGTCTTGCTCTGGATGTTCCCTTTAGCAATATTAATGCGGTTGCAAAACAACAACTGACCGGCTATCAATACAACCATGGAAAATACCGGGTTCAGGTCAAAGACATCCTTATTTACGGAAGTGCAGATAAATTTATAATTGCATTAACAATATCCGGTACTGTTAAAGGGACAATCTACTTTTCAGGAACCCCCTGGTATGATAAAGAAACATCTTCGGTAAAAATTAAAGACCTCGATTTTGATATCCGGACAAAGAACGTTCTTCTTAAAACGGCTTCGTGGCTTTTCCACCAGACCCTTGTAAAAAATATCGAACAAAAGCTGTCATTCGACATTGGCGACCGTCTTACTACGGCACAGAACCAGCTTCAATCTTTTCTTGACGGGAATAAAAAAGTTCAATATTTTGGAATATCCGGAACCATTGATAAACCAGAGATCGGCGATATCCTCATCACGAAGCAATCAGTCAAAGCCGTGATTATCTTTACGG
>CAZUYY010000319.1:0-3841 GCA_964624935.1 uncultured Prolixibacteraceae bacterium | reverse complement strand
AATATTCCGAATACCGGAGATCTGAAAAATTCGGATGATGTACTGAATGCCTTCCTGAACATCACTGACAATGCAACCTTACAGGCTGTAGCTGAGGCATATAAATATTGTTCCCGGACGCTTGCCGGTTTTGCGAAAATATCAATCCTGAATCTGACCTATGACCAACTGATCGCCTTCCGTAATTCGATCATGCCACCGTCAAACAGTACAAGTGATGGCAATCCCGTTTTGATCCAGTATTTTTATGATTTTATCAATGATCTGGTAAATGCCTATTATGAATTCCGGAATAAAGTCAAGCAGGTTGCCTGCGTCTGCAGTCCGGATGAAAATCTATTTCCTCTCCATCTCACTCTCGGGAGCGCTGACCAAAACACAACTGAAGTGTCTAAGGACCCCTATCGCCAATATTTTATACCGGCCTGTTTACATTCCAATGAAAGCGGCGGAGTGGAAGAGCTGACTTTTCTGTTTACCCGGATGACCAAAATGATCAATGAATTTTCCATCCAGTACATGACCTATATTGAAAAGCTGGAAATGCCAGGGAAAGCTCCATTCAACCCGGTAATCAAGATCACTCCCTCGAGGTATGAATCATTTCCGCTTTCAGAAAGGGCTATCCCCTATTATTATCTCACTCCTCCCGGCAATTTTGACAATCCGCAGCATTTCCTGACCAATCCGGTTTACGATATCAATAAATACTGGAATGTTGATAAAACATTGAGCGGGACTGCTGATTTGAATCATAGTTACAATGCCTGGATATTTAATCCGGGGGATGAAGCCATAGTAAATCCGCTGTTGTATGATATTGAGCGCTTTAATTTTTTCCGGATCGAGGGACATATCGGACACGATTATACGAATGTATTCGCTTCGTTATTAACTCAGCGAAGAGTTTACAATCTTCCTTTCGATATTGTTGCCGTCAGCGCCGAACTTTTATCGACAAATAAAACGAACCTGCCTGTCTGCAACATTGAGGATCTGGCGACAGATTACCATGTGCTTGTCAGCGAGCTGACCGGCAGGCTTGTATTGCCATTATGTTACCTGGCGAATCTCAAGGTGGATGAGAAAGTAACGCCTTTTATTCAATACAAAGCAAATGCTACCAAGATTGCCGAAGAGCCGCCTGTCTTCATGCAAACCAATTATAAGGTGGGTGATTTTATCAGCAGACATTGCAATCCAGCCGTAAAAACCCTTGGTAATGATTACCTCAATGATATCGGTTATCCGAATACAAATACAAATACACTAAAAGCCATCCTTGCTGATCTTGACATGTCCGGGAATTTCAACTTCATTTATTATGTGGACGCTTTCTTTGACAGCATTGAGAAACTGATGATGCTTCTTCTTACCAATAATCCAGCTTCGATTGACAAAACTACTTTTATTGATACGTTCGACGACTATGCATCTATTCTTGGGAAACTTGCGACTATCCTGGAACCCGGTGTGATACAAAATTATAAGCTTACGGTCCAGTTCGATGTCGCCGGCCTTCGGGAAGAGCTGGATGATCTGATGTCGTTCTGTTTCGATGAACGCCTGCTGGCCCTGCTTGAGGAATATCAGCGCAGGGTTAATCTTTACAACCTGCAGCTAAGTTTTAAACAATATTACAATGCGCATCCGGGGCTTGAACATAAAGCCGGTGTTCCCAAAGGGGGAACGTTTGTTATTGTATATCATAAAGCCACGGATTTTAACATCATCAATCCACTTCAGGAGGTCATTACGGAGACGAATGTAACAACTTTAGATCCCATCAATATAGCATTGATCCGGAAGCTTGCCGAAGATTGCAGTAGTGTCACACCGGCACAAAAGAATCAAATCATTGCTAATCTGCCTCCTTTAGAGATACCGCAGTCAAGCTATACCCTCGCTGAAAATGAGGTGATTGCCGATTTTTATATTCCCTATCTCTGCTGTTCCAATTGCCCTCCTGTGGCTTTTATCATTCCCCAGACGGGACCATCTAAACCGACAATTTCAATGAAGAGCGGATTTTGCTCTGATGAGGCTTCCAGTGCAATTAATGTAACTCCCCCTGATCCTAAAGGAGAAGTTACAGACACTGATAACAAGCTGACAAAAGCAATCAGCGGAAGCGCAGGTAGTTTCACTTTTACACCCGGGTTGGTATATGATGATCCTGTAAAAAACAAGGCAGCTTATTTAAAAGAACCAGTGGCCATCAGTGGGAAACTGGTGTATAAACTGAGTGATGGAACAAATTCAGATCCTTTTACGGTGATTGTTTACAGACATCCTCTGGCCACCTTCACAAATCAAATAACCAGGGGTAATGATGTGTTCAGCTTTCTTGACCTTAAGCCAGATGATGTAAGCGACGACTTTGAATATGCCTGGGTAGTAAACTTCTCCAATAATAAAGATAATGTATTAAATGAAAAGGTAGCCAAGAACGTGCCTCAACTCACACTTTCGTTCGATGGTTCCACAACAGCAACTGTCACTCTCACGGTGACCAATAAACCTGCAAAAATCGCTGATATTACATGCAGTTCCATGAGTAAGCCACAAAAGATCAGCTTAAAAATAACAAAACCTGCTTAGGGAACGAGTGTTAAAGTAGCAGATGGCTAAACATATCATTCATAAGCAGAAGATCCTTCTGCGGATCCCTCCGGAAATTGATGCATATTCCCTGCAAAACCGCATAAGCAACATTTTAAAGAACGATCTTCCGGAGACTATTGAAGTCCTCTTTGATCAAATATCGCCAAAAGGCAATATTCTGCGCATTGATAAACTTGAATTAAATCTTGGCTCTGTTACCCAGGAAAACCTCGATAGCGAAGTCAAACAGAAGGTCATCGAGCAGCTTTCGGAAGCGATTGAACAAGCAAAATCCGATCCTAAGAGAACGGTAGAGATCACTCAGAGACAATCATTTCTCACCTCACTGACGGAATTTCTTGATCATGGTTATTTACCCTGGTACAGCACGGTCAAAGATTTTTCTGCATGGGAAAATGAGATGCTGCAAACATTTACTGCAGAAGAATGGGCATCCCTGATAGCAAAACTTAAAAATGATCTCAGGTTAAATGATCACCAGATAAAACGGCTGTTTCTGCAGTTTTCAGTCCAATTCCTTCAGACCCTGTTACTCAATATTCATGAGGGATTAAAGAAGGATTGGACGATAGTTAACAAGGATCTTCATTCCATTGCATCTGCAGCACGCAAAGACTATCCTTTCTGGCAACAGGCACTTACTGTCGCGCTGTCTTCTGAAAATAAAAAAGATTTTGTATCCGGGATGCTGACTGACATTCTCAGTGAATTGCAATTGTTCAGGCATAAACAAGAAAAAGGAATTATTACGCATCAGGATGGTGTGCATCAAAAGATAAAACGGTTAGAAGAAAACATTCAAAGTGAAGAAGTCCTCAGGTCGTTGCAAAAAATAGCAGGAACGATAAAACCATCAAAGAATGAGAGCACAGATAAGGATATAGAAACAGAACTCACAAAAAAGAGGAAAATAAGGAAACCTCCTGATGACGAAGAGGCGCTTTATACGGATAATTGCGGAATTGTCATTCTTCACCCCTTCCTGCAGATGTACTTTACAGAATTGGGGTTACTGGATGAGCTTCATTTCAAAAACGAAACAGCGCAGCAACGTGCTGTTCTATTAATGCATTATCTCGCGACCGGGGAAACAAAGGTTGCTGAAATGAATTTACTCTTACCAAAATTGATCTGTGCATTGGATTTCGATGAACCGGTACCGAATAAGATCAACCTTAGGAAAATAGAAAAGGAGGAATCTGAGACATTGCTGAAG
>CAZUYY010000318.1:0-3842 GCA_964624935.1 uncultured Prolixibacteraceae bacterium | reverse complement strand
TGTAAATTTATAATTTTCTATTTTATTTTTTTATGAATTTATAAAAATATTTTTTTTCTTAAAAGATTATTAATGGTTAATAAATCTATTTTGCACCGCAACGAAGTGGGATCTGATTTTGACACGTAAATTCCTTATTCGTAATTTATTTTTCAGGTTATAAATAAAAACACCCTGAAACCCTTATTTGATCAAGGTTCTCAGAGTGCTTTCGTGGAGTTGGAGGGAGTCGAACCCTCGTCCAAACAAGCAGCAAAACTGGTTTCTACATGCTTAGTTTCATTTTGATTGTCGGAAACAGACTGGCAGAAACGGGCCTATCTGAAACTTAGTTCCTTATTTTTCATCCGGCCATCGGAACTCTGGCAGGACCATCTCAACATTTTCGATGCCTCATCCGGAACACCGTTGAGAGAGGTTTCCCGGGAGACAAGAGGCGCTTAATTTCTAAAATTAAGCAGCCAGTCTGTAAGAATAATTGTCGCCATTTATTGGCTGTGGGAATTGACGTTTTACGGGACCTGTTCCCAACGCCCGGCATGCTTGCAATTCCACTTCCTTGCTGTCAAATCCGGTCAACCCCGTACTTTATTTCAGGAATGGAAATGCAAAGATACGAAAATATCAGGAAATCAGTAAGCCAGCAGATTGCTTACGAACGCAGATACGTTATAATTTGTGTTGAATATCTTGTACAATTCCGTTATGATCGGAAATTCCTTGTTGACATCCGGGAGCCGGGAGATTTCTTTATAGAACACATTCACGGCAACTTTACCCTCCAGAACAAGTTCATGAGAAACATGTTCTGTAAAGAATCCTTTTCCGATAAGCAGTCCGAGCGTCCGGTTCCTGCTGAGATCATTCAATGCAGTCAGTGTAAAATCACCGTATCCGCAATATCTGAAAATGGTCTCTTCTTTTCCGTGAAAATGAAGAAGGATCTTCCGCATTTCATTAAAAGCTTTGGTGAGAACAAGAAAACGAATGTTCGGTGAATTGAAATGAGCATCGACGATTCCAAGACAGATGGCATAAATGTTTTTCAGAATGCTTAAAATTTCAACTCCTTCGATGTCATCCGAACGATCGACGAAGATAGTTGTTCCTCTAAACACCGATTGAACTTCGTCACCTGCTGCCGGTTCTGTGCAACCAATAGTAAATCCCGTTGGGATCCTGTTTATTATTTCCCGCGCAAAACTTGGCCCTTTCATTGAACACAAAGGATTTGAGAAAGTTTCTTTCAGACAATGAATGATCGTCTTATGGTCCGATCCAAATCCTTTCGCCAGGTTTACCAGGGTGGCTTTCACCGGAATATATGAACGGATACTTAGCAGATAATCCATAAGTACTGTCGAAGGAATGGCCAGAAAAATTATATCCGATTCCCTGATCTGTTCATTTTCCAGGGTGGCTTTTAAGGACGGATGTAAATGAAAGGTTGGAAAATATTTCGTATTCATCCCTTCCGAATTGATCGAATTTACAACCTGTTCCTCAATGGATAAAAGCTTTACGTTATGAATCTCCCTCCCCGCAATGATATTCCCCAAAGCAGTCCCGATGGTCCCTGCCCCTATAATTGAAATGTTCAGATTGTTTTTTGTCATAAGAAGTTCTGCAGTTTCCGGATACATTACCTTTCCAGCGGCAAAATTAGAGAAAAACAGGCTCCGTTCGTACCATCAATTAGTAATTCTGCCTCCAGTTGCCTGACAAGAAGACTAATGATCTGACTTCCCATAGAGGTTTGTTTGGTAATATCAAAATCCTTGGGCAATCCTTTTCCATCGTCCTGTACGGTAAGTATTCTCTTTTCAATTTTGGAATGGTCAGTATTGGGCTCTTTTTTATAAGTTACCCAAATATTCCCTTCCCTGCTGTCAGGAAAAGCATATTTGAAAGCGTTTGTCAATAATTCATTCACGATCAGCCCAAGAGGCAGGGTGGTCTTTACGTCCGTGATCTCGTCATACAAATCCTGATGTACCTTGACCTTGCTGGTCGTAAAAGCAGAGGCAACGATCCCGATAAGCCTGGATAAATATTCTCCGACAGGCATAACTTCGATATTCCTGCTTTTGTAAAGTTCTTCATGAACAAGGGCCATAGCCTTGACACGAAACTGCAAATCTGAAAAAACATCCAGTGTTTTGTTATCGGTAAACGCACTTTTTTGCATATTCACGAGACTGGCCAGAATAGCCAGATTGTTTTTTGCACGGTGATGGACTTCCCTGATAAGTATATCCTTTTGCTTTGTCGTTTCCATCAATGTCTGTTCCTCTTCAATCTGGCTTGAAACATCCCTCGTTATCGAAAGCATCGCCTGCAATTCCCCTGTCGATGGCCTAAAGATGGGGTTAATGTTACTTTCGACCCATAAAACAGTCCCTTCCTTTTTAATGACCTGATAAAGAAAACGCGTGGCTTCATGATACTCCATCATACTTTCAAATTCGATATCGAAAGAGTTCTTTGAATCAGTGTGAATGAGATCACGGTAATCCTTTATGTTTATAAGTTCTTCGGGTGAATAGCCAATTAACAACTCGCTGGAAGGCGAGATATACACACACTTAAAATTACTATCCATCAGGGTTACCAGGTCTGCCGTATGTTCAGCCAAAAACCGGTACTCCTCTTCCCGTTTAACCAGTTCTTCATTCTGGATCGCCTGCTCTTTGATCTCATCCTGCAATTGATCATTCTTCTTCTCAACTACTTTTTTTGCTTTTTTACTCCTGACCAGTAACTGTTGAATATAAATCACGAGGGTAATTGCAAGGAAAAACAAGGCCATCAATAACAATTCCAACAAGGACCGGTTTTTCATTTCAAGCTTCTGGATGAAATTTTCTTCTTTTAAGGCTTTGGCCTCTTTCTCATGCTCATAAATTATATGATTACTCTCAATACTGGAAATCATTCCTCTGTTCTTTTCATCCCTTACGCTATCCTGAAAAAGAGAAGATGAGGTATAATATTTGAGCGCCATTTGATTATCGCCTTTCCTTTCATATAACAAGTACAAATATCTGTATCCGGCTTCTAACAGAACATTCTTTTTAAAATTGAACACAGATGCTAAGTCTATTCCTGTTTTAAGGTAATACAAAGCAGAATCAAGTTGATTCATCTCAAGATAAGTATGACCAATGTTCACAAATGAACTTGCAACTTGTTCATCGCGATTATACTTTAAACGATAACTCAATGCTATTTTGTTAAAGATCAGGGACGCTTTGAAATCTTTTTTTTGTTCATAGACATGTGCTATTAATGTATAGATCGAACCGACTTGAAGTTGTTCATTTATAGCAATATCTTGGTGGATGGATCTTTCAAAATAATACAATGCTTTATTATAATCATGTTGCCGAAGATAAAAGATTCCTATATGCTTGTAAGTCAAAGCTTCTTGAATTTGGTTGTGCTGTTTTAAGCTAAAATACAAGGCATTAAACAGGTACTTTTTAATAATTTCAGATTTGTTTGAATCGGAATAAACTTGTGAGAATTTGAGATAAATATTGATGATCTGTTCTGTATCATGAATCTCGTTTGCTACTTTCAAGGCAAGTGAAAAATAGCGGAAAGAACGGTCATTTCTTTTTATATAACAATTAATTGTACCAATTACATTTAACGATTTATCCAAAACCCAATAATCGCCGGTTGCCTTAGCGAGATCACAGGAAAGCAAAGAAAATTTTATAGCAGATAAAAAATCATGGTTTTCATCATTATAAAGCCCAATTAAGAAATAAGCCTTAGCCATGCCCTGGGGATAGTTTATTTCTTTGGCCATTGCCAATGCTTTATTAGCGCAGGAA
>CAZUYY010000317.1:0-3843 GCA_964624935.1 uncultured Prolixibacteraceae bacterium | reverse complement strand
TCGCTCACGGGAATCTGCGCGCCGGAAGGCGTCGGAATCAGCGCCTGCGACAGTGTGTTGGAAGTATTACGAAAATCGAAAAAGAAACTAAGCCTGAAAAATGCTATTCAGCGGATTGTTTATAAAAGTGGATTGAAATGGAGAGTATTGCTGAAGAATCTTATTAAAAAGAACATTCTGAGAAAAGAAGAATACCATCTCTTAGGAATTTTTCACCAGGATAAATATCCTGTTGTCAATATTGAACTAAAAAAGCAGGTACAGGAAGATCTATATTCGAAAATCATGGGTGAGCAAGAATTGTCTGATAAAGAACTGATGTTGCTTTCCATCATGAAGACCTGCAGGATGATTGATAAGAACTTCCTTCTTCAGGAACATTTCCTGAAAGTTCGTTTGAAGGTCAGGGAGATTACAGAATTTAAAGAACCTTTACCAGAAAACAAACAAAAGATCAAAGAAATCCAGGAAGCCATCCGCCGTTCCATCCTCGCCTCCAACGTCAATCTTCATATCTGATTTATCCAGTATCCAGTATCCAGCATCCAGCATCTAGCATCCAGCATCTAGCATCCAGCCTTCCTTCACAATTTGTTAACACAAAGGTAACGCTCGGTTAACATTTGCCTTTGTTATACCGTATACTTTTGCCGCAAACCTAATCATTAAGCTATGAAAAGAGAATTTACTAAAGAACCCATTTCGCAGGTAAACAATACCTCGCAGCCTTACGGTTTGTTCAATAAAGGCCGTATGAAGACAAAAAAAATTATAATGTTTGCGTTAACATTGGGATTACTTGTTCCCATGTGGTTTGGGAAACCACTTGCTGCCCAGACAACAGATACATTGTTTCAGCATGTCACAACGCTAAGAGACAAGATTAACGCTTTCGAAGACAGGATTGCAACTGTTGAAAGTGATTTAAGTGGCTTGACAAAGATCAAGTTATCTGGTTACGTCCAGGCACAATGGCTTGATTATGAGCAATCCTCTAATTATCCCTATAATACATTTCAGGTACGTCGGGCAAGGGTAAAAGTTACCTACGAGCCTGCAACCGGGGTTGCATTTGTCCTCGAGCCTGATTTTGCTCCAGGGAACTTAACCATTAAAAACGCTTATGCCAGGGTCAATGATCCATGGATAAAAACCTTCGCTTTATGGGCTGGTAAATTTGATCGTCCCAACTATGAAGTTGAATATCCATCCGCAGACCTCGAATGTCTTGAAAGATCAAGAGTAATTACCACTCTTTATCCGGATGAAAAAGCCATTGGTCTGAAACTGGAAGTAATGCCCCGTAAAACCCATTTAAAGATACAACTTGCATTGCTGAATGGAAATGAAGGTTATACCTATACTGATGCTGCCGGCAACACCATCAACGCCGCCCAGAATAACGCTGACTTTGATAATTTCAAAGATCTTATGGGCCGTATTACCTATGCATTCAAACTAGGGAGAGTTGGCGGACTTAACATTGGCGCCAGCGGTTATTATGGCAGTGTGAAAGCAAATGATCCTTATCTTTTTAATTCTGATTATGATTTATCCAAAACTGAAAGCAACTGGGGAAATGCGATACGCAGGCAGTGGGTAGGTGCTGAAGCACAACTTTATCTTGATGTACTTGGCGGACTTGCACTCAAAGGCGAATATATCTTTGGTATCAACGGTGCTCCAGGTACAGATGTTAAAGGCTCATCTGTAAGCTCAACCTCATTTAGTATGGCAAAGGACACACTTAGACAAACGAATACTACCACTACCACAACTACGATCACTCCTGCCATTGAGCGTAATTTTATGGGATATTATGTGTACCTTATCAAAAATATCGGAAAACGGAACCAGATTGCTGTCCGTTATGATTATTACAATCCAAACGTAAAAATCAATAAGGATTCGATAGGTACTTCTGGTATAAATAAAACTACCAGCACCACTACTAATGGTACCCCCACTTATTCTGCATCTTCGAACATGTACACTATTAAATCGACTGTTTCGACCACTACTGAAAAATTAATGAGCGGGTTGAATGATATTGCTTATGGCACATGGACAATCGCTTATTCCTATTTCTTTACCGATAATATTAAATTCCAACTGGCTTATTCTATTCCTATGAATGAAAAAGTGCTGTCAGGTAAGGTGGTACAAAATTATACAGTAAATAATGTACCAGGTTCTTATGATTATAGTAATACTGTCAAGCAGAATTTCGTCACAGTGAGAATAGAAGTCAAATTTTAAAAGTTTATTTATCACATCATTAAATGTAAAGACAAACAAATCATGAAAAAATCAAATATAATCAAAACATTAGCGGGTGTTATCCTGATCGCTGTTATTTCATTTGCTTTCATGCCGGCGCCAAAGAAGATCACAGTTAAAGGATCTGACACCCTTGTAATCCTTGCCCAAAGGTGGGCTGAAGTTTACATGAAATCACACCCCGAAGTGGTGATCCAGGTAACAGGTGGTGGTTCCGGAACAGGAATATCTGCCCTGATCAATGGCTCAACAGATATTTGTGATGCAAGCCGTCCCATGAAACAAAGTGAGATCGACAAACTGAAGGAACGTTATGGTTCTTTAGGTGTAGAGATTCCATGTGCAAAAGATGGTATTACAATCTACCTGAATGAGGGAAACCCGGTAAAAGAACTCACCGTTAAGCAACTTAGTGGGATTTATACCGGCAAGATCAAGAACTGGAAAGAAGTTGGCGGTGTAGATGGAGATATCAAATTATATGGACGTGAAAATAGTTCTGGTACCTATGTTTTCTTTCAGGAAAATGTTGTAAAAGGGGATTATGCAACCAGTTGCCAGACTCTTCCCGGAACAGCAGCCGTTGTCAATGCCGTTAAAAATGATAAAAACGGGATCGGTTATGGTGGAGCTGCATATTCAAAAGGTATAAAACAATGTTTGGTAAAAAAAGATGATAAATCCCAGGCTTATCCACCCAGTGCAGAAACCATAAAAAATGGAACCTATCCTATCAGCAGGTATTTGTATATGTACGTCAGGAACAGGCCCACTGGTGAGATGAAAAACTACATTGATTGGATTCTTGGGCCGGAAGGTCAAAAACTTGTGGTCGAGGAAGGTTATTTTCCAGTTAAGTAGCAGTTAGTAAATGGTTCCGGAGCAGCGCTGAATGCGCTGCTTTTGGATTTTTTTAAAGACAAAAGAATGAGTACTGAAGAAACCCAGCCATTGGAAGAAAGTCCCGGGCAGAAGGAAATACAGGAAAATATTTCAAATAGTCAACCTAAAAAGTTTGTTTTCAGCAAAGATAGTCTGAAGAAACAGATGAGGCCCTCGGAATTCTTTGCTGAGAAGATCATTACGGGGGTAGCATTCCTTTCCATAGCTATAATAATTCTGATTTTTTTATTCGTCTTTCGTGAAACTTTACCGATTTTTTCCGGTAAAGCAGCAGCAAAGACTGAAATATCTGCAGCTAAGCAGGAAACGTATGGAGGAAATGAAACCGCACCCCCGGCAGCAAAGCAGGAAGTATATGGAGCCACAAGCGACACGACAAAGGATACAAGCGCTTCAGCTAATGCAGGTGGTCTTTCTTATAAAGAAGATGATTCCGGGGAAGGAAACACCGTGACACTTAAAGGTCTTGCCGGAAAGATCTGGATGCCGGTATCCGATAGACCGAGATATGGATTGCTGCCATTGATTATCGGAACCTTTAAAATAACCATCATCGCAATCCTTTTTGCAGCGCCTTTAGCAATTCTTGCTGCATTGTTCTCTGCTGCTTTTGCACCACGGTGGATGCGTGAAATTATTAAACCGGCCATTGAAATTCTT
>CAZUYY010000316.1:0-3843 GCA_964624935.1 uncultured Prolixibacteraceae bacterium | reverse complement strand
CACTATAAATGGTTTTTTATACTATCATCCTTTACTACTGTTTTCATGCTTTGCATTTCCTGTAGTGAACAGCCTCAGCAGTCCAATTCAACCCGGCATCTTGGTATGATGAGTGATACTCTTGTTAAATACAACCAAGGTGTTATAAAGACAGAAGACCAGCAAATTGATGATTTTATTGCCCGTTATGGCTGGAAGATGACAAAAACCGGGACAGGGTTGCGGTATCTGATCTTCCAAAAAGGTCATGGAGTAAAAGCTGCAAAGGGGAAAGTGGCCGTTATCAGATATACACTTCGTTTCCTTGACGGAACCCTCTGTTACTCCTCGGATAATGACGGCCTGAAGGAATTTAAGATTGGTTACGGGAATGTTGAAAGCGGGGTGGAAGAAGGAATTTTATTGATGCAGGTTGGTGACCGAGCGAAATTTATAGTACCTTCGCACCTTGCCTTTGGATTACTGGGTGATCAGAACAAGATCCCTCAACAAGCAACATTGGTGTATGATATCGAACTGGTAAAAATAAAATAACTCTAACAAAAACAATGAATTAATTATGAAAAACACATTCTTCAAGTTGGTTGCTTTAGTGATGATGGTAGCCATTGCCGCCTCATGTACCTCAAAGTATCCAGGGTTTAAAAAAACAGATTCAGGATTGTACTATAAATTGTACAAGGTGGGCAAGGACACGGTAAAGCCGAAAGTTAAAGATTGGATTTCCATGGAATACAGGTTAATCGTAAAATCCAAAGGAAAAGACAGTACAATTATTGATAGCCGGAAAAACAAACAGGGGCCATTAAGGATGCCATTGTCTCCATCCGATTATAAAGGAGATATTTATCAAGGTATGCGTATGCTATCTGCCGGAGATAGCGGAGAATTTATCGTAAATGCCGATTCTCTGTATAAAAAGACCTTCCGTCAACCTTCCCGTCCGAAATATGTCGACTCAAGTTCCATGGCCAGATTCGTGATCCATATGGTCACAATAGATTCACCTGAGGCATTGCAGAAAAGGGAAAAGGACATTCTTGATAAATTCATAGCAGATAACAAGATTACCACCCCGCCACAACCTTCAGGATTATACTTTGTTGAACAAGTAGCAGGAAAAGGAATTAAAATAGATACGGGTTGCCAGGTGACCTATAATGTCAAGATATCCATGATCGATGGCAAACAGGTTTTCGGCCAGGACAGCATGAAGTTTATTTTTGGCAAACGGCCTGATATGAGTGGCTTCATTGAAGGAATCAGAATGATGAAAAAGGGTGGACAAGCCCGCTTGATCCTTCCTTCAAATCTTGCTTTCGGAGAACGTGGTTACCGTGAAATCCCTCCTTATACCACAATCATTTATGATGTTAAGGTTCTGGATGTAAAATCAAAAGCTGATTATGAGAAAGCTCAGGCTGCAGAGAAAAAGAAAAAGGAAGATAAAAAAGCCAAGGCAAAAAAGGAAGAATCAAGCCTGTTACAGAAATACCTGAAGGATAATAAAATTGCCGCAAAACCCACTGCAAGCGGCCTCTATTATATTGAGAAAGTTAAAGGGACAGGCCCGCAGATTCACGCTGGCAGTAAAGTAAGTGTTCAATACACCGGCACTTTACTTAATGGGAAGAAGTTTGATTCTTCCCGCGATCGTGGTAAACCATTCGATGTGGAAGTCGGAAAAGGCAATGTGATCAAAGGATGGGATGAGGGTCTGCTGCATATGTCTAAAGGAGGGAGAGCAACTTTAATCTGCCCTTCATCCATTGCTTATGGCGAACAGGAAATGGGTAGTATTCCTGCTTACTCAACCTTGGTTTTTGACATTGAAGTGGTTGATGTAAAATAATCTAAGGAAAGTTTATTTCGACTCCAGAAGCTTTTCCAGGGCAAAGAGTTCATCTCTGAACCTGGCAGCCTCCAGGAAATCCAACTCTTTTACAGCAGATTCCATGGATTTCCGGGTTTTGGTGATAAGTTTCCGGAGTTTTTCTTTTGTCATATAACGGATTACAGGATCTGCAGCGACATCTATAGTCTCCTTTTCAAAATAAGCCATGTTTGTTGGCCCTTTTATGCCCGCTACGGCAGTTTGTCCGAGTATATCGTTCATCGATTTAATGATCTGAGAGGGTACGATATTGTTGGCAAGATTATAGTTCATCTGTTTTTCCCTCCGGCGGTTAGTCTCATTGATCATCCGTTGCATGGAATCTGTAATCTTATCTGCATACATAATGACCTTGCTGTTGATGTTCCTGGCTGCTCTGCCTGCTGTCTGGGTCAGCGAACGTTCCGAGCGCAGAAATCCCTCCTTGTCTGCATCGAGGATCGCGACGAGTGACACTTCGGGAAGATCCAGACCTTCTCTTAGCAGATTTACACCCACAAGAACATCGAATTCCCCCATTCGCAGGTCACGCAGGATCTCGACACGCTCAAGCGTGTCCACATCTGAATGAATATACCTGCAGTTTACATCTACTCTTGTCAGGTATTTTGCCAGTTCTTCTGCCATCCTTTTCGTGAGCGTTGTCACAAGTGTACGTTCATTTTTCTGTTTACGCTGATCTATCTCGTCCAGCAGATCATCAATCTGGTTCAGGCTGGGTCTGACCTCCACGACCGGATCCAGCAGACCAGTGGGCCTTATAACCTGTTCAACGATCACCCCCTGGGATTTCTGCAACTCGTAATCCGCCGGTGTTGCACTTACAAAAAGCGCCTGGTTCACCATCACTTCGAATTCATCGAATTTAAGGGGACGGTTATCCATGGCAGAAGGCAGGCGGAAACCATATTCCACCAGATTCTGCTTACGCGAACGGTCACCACCGAACATGGCTCTTATCTGGGGAATCGTCACATGGCTTTCATCAATGATCATCAGGAAATCATCAGGAAAATAGTCGAGCAGGCAAAAAGGTCTGGAACCGGAAGCCCGGCCGTCAAAATACCTCGAATAATTCTCAATTCCGGAACAGTAGCCCAATTCCCGCATCATCTCGATGTCGTAACTTACACGCTCTTCCAACCGCTTAGCCTCATATTCTTTTCCAATCTCCCTGAAATAGGCGACCTGTTTCATAAGATCGTCCTGGATCTCATAAATTGCCTGTTTCATCTTATCCTTTGATGTCACAAAAATATTGGCAGGATAGATAGTCAGACTTTCCATTGAATCAATCCTCTCACCATTTACAGGGTCTATCGACTCAATCGATTCGATCTCATCACCAAAAAAGATGATTCGAAAAGCATAATCCAGATATGCCGGAAAGATTTCGACTGTATCACCTTTTACCCTGAATCTTCCACGGGTAAAATCACTCTCAGTCCTTGAATAAAGACTGTTCACCAGGGCATGAAGGAAGTTGTTCCTGCTTATCTTTTCTTTTATCCTGAACCGGAGGATATTTTGTGCGAAGTCATCCGGGTTCCCTATTCCATAAATGCAGGAAACAGATGAAACGACGATCACATCCCTTCGTCCTGAAAGCAAGGAGGAAGAAGTGCTGAGCCGCAGCTTCTCGATCTCTTCATTGATTGAAAGGTCTTTTTCTATATAGGTGTTCGTAACAGGAATATAGGCCTCCGGCTGGTAATAATCATAGTACGAAACAAAGAATTCCACAGCATTATCCGGAAAGAACTGCCTGAATTCCCCATAAAGCTGGGCTGCCAGAGTTTTATTGTGACTCAATACCAGGGCCGGTCGTTTTACCTGCTGCAGAACATTGGCGATGGTAAAGGTTTTACCCGATCCTGTGACACCCAGTAATACCTGGGCAGGATCACCACGCTCAATACCCTCCACAAGTTGCCGGATCGCCTGAGGCT
>CAZUYY010000315.1:0-3853 GCA_964624935.1 uncultured Prolixibacteraceae bacterium | reverse complement strand
TCTTAAAAATCAATTGACCCAACACCCAACACCTAATTCCTAATACCCAATACCCAACACCTAACACCCAATTACCCTACGGCCTCATGACCACTTGCACCACATTCCCCTGTGTCAGGACTTTTTTAGCATAGTCATGAAGCGACTGAATAGTCAATGCGTTTACCTTGGCTTCATATCCTGTAAGGTAATCCAGGTCATAAAAATAATAATCATCCATTCGGCTCAGCCACCAACTGTTCTCTTTCATATCTTCAGGACGTTGTTTCAGGAAATATTCCTTTGCTTTCTGAAGGTCGGCTTCCGAAGGACCATTATCCACGATCTTTTTAACCTCTCTGTAAACGATACCAATCAGTTTGTCAGCTTTGACGGGATCCGTTTCGAAACTTATGATTATGTTGAAACTGGGAACAGGAAATTTATTTACGTTGTGCTGAACCCTGATCGTATATGCTCCGCTTTCATCCATACGGATTGATTCAATATAACGAAGTTCAAGAATATGACGCAGCGCCGCACTCAGGACACGTTCATCAGCAGAAAATGGGGATAATCCTGAATAATTAACATAAACCTGGGTTCGCGGGGTTTTCGATTCATGTTGGAAATCTCTCTTTATTTCACCTTTTGGAGGCCGGATGCCATTATCCTTGTATGCCTGTGAGCGTTTAACTGAAGGCAGGGAAGCGAGATATTTTTCAAACAAAGGCTTTACTTTTTCCGGATCTACCTTGCCTGCAATTTCAAAAGTGAAATTGCCCGGATCAGAGAAGCGGTCTTTATAGACTGACTGAAGTTTCTCGAGGGTTACCTTCCCGAGAACCTTATAACCCATCGGAATAACACGTGGGTTATGATTGGCCATTATCAAAGATATAGTGTCCCTGAATGCTTTCCTGGGTTCAGATTCTGCATTGATGTAATTGGCTTTCATCTTGTCCATCCATGTTTTATAATCAGTAGCATCCCACCGGGGTTGCGTGAAATAGAGATAGATCATTTGCAGTGCAGTTTCGAGGTCATTTGGTGATAACCTTCCTGAAACCATATCCCTTTCTTCTGAAATACCGATCCTGAGATTTACACGTTTTCCTGACATTAATTTTTCAAGGTCCGTGGTAGAGAAACTGCCGACACCCATCTGAGATATCGCTTCACCCAATACCATTGCCGAAGGAATATCTTCTTGTTTAATTAATGACATGCCTCCCTCGCGGTACCCAGAAAGGAGCAATTCATCTTCCTTTATATCACTTGGTCGTAAGACGATTTTCATGCCATTGGATAAAATCCATTCCGTTGTACCCAGTACTTTATTGGCTGAAACTTTTATCACTTTTCCTGGAACAGGTTCTTTATCAATTAGTTTTTTTCTTGCCATCTGATCGACATAGGGTTCTATTTTTCCGGATTTATACTTTGTAAGTACTTTTTTGATCTCAGATACTGTTGGTATCGTTATGCCCTCTTTTTCAGGGCCTGTAATTGTAACCACCATATTTTCGTCAGTGAAATATTTTTTAGCTTCAGTATTTAATTCTTCCAATGTTATTCCCGGGATCATTGACTTTGCAAAATTGTATTCGAATTCAATACCGGGATTTGGATTGTTGGTAAGGAAGTAAGAAAGGTTGGGGCTTACAAGTTCACGGTTTTTCCGTTTATCACGGTCCAGATATCTTGACTCATAATTTTTTGTAAGATCGGCTTTAGCCCGGTCAAATTCACCTTGAGTGAACCCGAATCGTCTCATGCGTTCCATTTCGGTAAGAAGTGCTGTTAACGCCATGATGCCTTGGTTGTTTGCTGCCTGGGCAACGCCGGTAAATGCGTCCTTCGTACGCGTAAATCCACGATAATAGCCAAAACCGGAAATAAATGGAGGGTTTTCTTTGCGGGAAAGTTCACTCATGCGTTTGCCAAACATGTTGCTGATCAATCCGCGGACAAGCTGTAACCGCATATAACCGAGATTCTTATCGCTTTCTTTCGTGATATCATGTTTGCAGCTTACTTCCACAGTTGTGGAGGTGGCTTCTTTATCGGTTGCAGTCCCGATAAGGGGTTCTACATTATCGGGTACCGGATAATTTTCTTTGGCAGCCGGGTTTTCTGTTTTCGGAATAACGCTGAATAGTTTTTTTATCTTAGCTTCAACCACGTTCACATCAAAATCCCCGACAATGATGAGCGCCTGGAGATCCGGACGATACCATTTATGATAAAAGTTTCTCAGGGTCTCTTGTTTAAAATGCTTCAGAACTGCAGTATCACCAATCACATTTCGGATAGCATATTTTGAACCCTTGTAAATGATGGGAGCCAGTTTGTTTCTCATTCTTTCCTCGGCCGAACCATACATTCTCCATTCTTCAAGGATCACACCACGTTCGAGATCTATCTGATCATCTTTAAATGTGACATAATGTGACCAGTCACGAAGGATCATCAAAGCGCTGTCAAGAATTCCCTCACGTTTAAGAGGTACATTCGACATATTGAACACTATTTGTTCAAGCCCGGTCGATGCATTTACGTTTGTTCCGAATTTGACCCCTATTGTTGCCAGGTAATTCAGTATTCCTTTTTTTGGAAAATGATCAGTCCCGTCAAACGACATGTGCTCGGTAAAATGAGCCAGGCCGTTCTGGTCATCATCTTCAAGGATTGCGCCTATATTATTGGCGATATAGAATTCACACCTGTTTTCAGGTATTTTGTTGGATCGGAGGTAGTAATGCATTCCATTCGGAAGTACGCCGGTCCTGACCTTAGGATCCAGTGAAGGCATTTGCTTAAGATCATATGATTGTCCCTGCAAAAGAAAAGAGACAGACAAAATAAGCATTAAAGAAAAAATGCTTCTGACAATAAAGGATTTCATATCATGGGTCATTAGTTGTTTTAATAAGACAAACCTACGAAATTTTAAGAATCATTTACATTTTTCTTATTTTTGTTTTACTCACCAGTTCACCAATTCGCCAGTTTACTTTTCTGCCTTTACTCTTATAATATAATTACTATTTTTGCATCAACGCATACCAGTAAGGGTTCAAAATATTGAGCCCGTACACTAAAAACCTAATACCAAAAACCCAATACCCAATACTAACCCCCAATACCCATCTAAACATGAAAAAAACAGCTTTAATCACCGGTGGCTCATCCGGACTTGGTTTTGTATTTGCCCAGGAATTAGGGAAACAAGGTTATGATGTGATCATTCTTGCACGTGATCAGGTTAAAATCGATAAATCGGTAGCTTCTCTGAAAGAAAATGGCATTGAAGCTAAAGGTATTTCCTGCGATGTATCTGATGAAACGCAGCTTAAAAATGCCTTTGACCAGGTAAAAACCAGGGAAACAAAACTGGATTTTTTAATTCTGAATGCAGGGATGGTGATACCCCGATTGCTTTCAGATTATACTGATACTAGCGGCATCAGGAATCAACTCGACACTAACCTTAAAGGTGCGATCCTGACAGCCTGGCAATTTTTATCATTATTGCAGAAAGGATCAAAAATACTGATCACCTCTTCCGGTTTTGGATTGATGGGTGCCGCCGGGTATACTTTGTATTGTGCTACCAAAGCCGGGCTGATCAATTTCGGAGAAGCCTTACGACGGGAGTTGCTTTGCAAAGGAATTAATGTTTATGTTTCATGTCCCGGAGATATGGATACTCCTCAATTTCATGAAGAGATCCGCACTTCCCCTGAATGGATGAAAACCGGTAGTCCCCGGAAAACAATTCCGGTTGAAATAGAAGGAAGAAAAATATTGAAACAATGTCACGGAAAAATGAAATTCCTCATCCTTCCTGCATTTGATGTGAAATTACTCG
>CAZUYY010000314.1:0-3856 GCA_964624935.1 uncultured Prolixibacteraceae bacterium | reverse complement strand
TTCTTGATTTTGACGAGTCAATTAAACGACTTGGAAAACATGTCATCGAAGAACTCTATGGCAACCTTTTCCAGATGTACGAAAAGATCGTTGACGAAAATCCTTATGAAAATCCGATGATGATCTATCCTGCCGTGCATTATACTATGGGTGGGATCTGGGTGGATTATGAGCTGATGACGACAATTCCGGGTTTATATGCAATGGGTGAAGCAAACTATTCCGATCATGGAGCTAATCGTCTTGGTGCCTCAGCACTTATGCAGGGACTTGCCGACGGTTATTTTGTTCTGCCTTATACCATCCAGAATTATTTAGCCGGTGAAATCCGGATTCCCAGAATGTCAACAGACAAACCAGAGTTTGAAGAAGCTGAAAAAAGGGTAAAGGAAAGGATCAATAAGTTAATGAATATAAAAGGCACAAAATCGGTGGATCATTTCCATAAAGAATTAGGCAAAATCATGTGGGAAAATGTCGGCATGGGCAGAAATGAAGCCGGGCTGAGAAAAGCCATTGAGATGATCAGGGCCCTGCGTGCAGATTTCTGGAAAGATGTCAGGATACCAGGTTCAATTGATGACCTGAATCCTGAACTGGAAAAAGCAGGTCGTGTAGCCGATTTCCTGGAGATGGGCGAATTACTTGCTCTGGATGCCCTGAATCGCAATGAGAGTTGTGGAGGACATTTCCGTGAAGAATATCAGACCGGGGAAGGAGAATGTTTGAGGAATGACCAGGATTACATGTACGTTGCAGCATGGGAATACCTCAGAGAGGGAGAATTTCAACTGCACAAAGAACAACTGAAGTATGAAGAAATTGAAGTAAAACAACGCATCTATAAATAGGCATTGGCGTCTTTGCGACTTTGCGGCGAAAAGAACCGCTAAGACACCAGCGCGCTAAGATTTGCTAAAAAATAAGCATTATGAAACTGACATTGAAGATCTGGAGACAAAAAGATTCTCATGCTAAAGGAAAATTCATCACATATAAATTGGATGCAATATCCCCGAATTGTTCTTTTCTTGAGATGCTCGATATCCTGAATGAACAACTTATCCGGCAGAATGAGGAGCCAGTAGCATTTGACCACGATTGCCGTGAAGGGATCTGCGGGATGTGCAGCCTGTATATCAACGGTCGCCCGCACGGGCCGGACGATGCAGTTACCACCTGCCAGCTTCATATGCGGAAGTTCAAAGATGGCGATACCATTATTGTCGAACCTTGGAGGGCCAAGCCATTTCCGGTAGTGAAAGACCTGATCGTTGATCGTTCGGCATTCGACAAGATCATTCAGGAAGGTGGTTATATATCGGTACTTACGGGAGGCGCTGCCGAGGCAAACCAGATCCTGGTCAGCAAAATTAATGCAGACCTTTCGATGGATGCTGCCGCTTGTATCGGTTGCGGCGCCTGCGTTGCCGCTTGCAAGAATGCTTCAGCTATGTTGTTTGTTTCGGCCAAGGTGTCGCACCTTGGATTACTTCCCCAGGGGAGGATTGAAGCAAAAGAACGGGTTAAGAAAATGGTTGCTATAATGGATAAATTGGGCTTCGGAAATTGCACCAATACATATGCTTGCGAAGCCGAATGCCCGAAACTAATCTCCCGGTCGAATATTGCAAGAATGAACCGGGAGTTTATCCGTGCAAAAGTCTCATAAATCGCTGAACTGTGGTTATTGCTGCTGATTACGAGGGTTTCAAGGTTTTGCAGGTCACCGACTGCGTCCGGAAGTGATTCCAGTTCGTTGTTGAACAAATATAGTGTTTTCAGATCCTTGAGTGTGATTGATTGTTTTCTGCCTTTTTTGTAACTTGCGCAAAGTTTCATTATTGATCCTGTAGAGTATATGAACAGCACCAGGAATTTCTTTATTACTCTGTTAACCATATTGTTTCTTGCTGGTTGTGAGCAAACCGATCATTACCTTCCTTCCGGACTTACTCAATCACAACAAGCAGTTCTTTCAGATTCCTTGCAAAAACTGGATTCTTTGATTTTGCAAAAAAGAGCTATAAAATTTTCCGAGTCTCTGAAATATGCGCGAATTGCCGTTGCAATTGCAAAAAAGTTGAATACTCACGATGCCTTTGCTAAATCTTATATCATGTTTGGGAACGTCTATTACTCATCTAAAATGGATTCAGGTTTCTACTTTTATAACAAGGCATTACTATTGATCGATAGTTTTCAGTTAGCAAAAGAACGGGGGAAAGTATTGTATGACCTGGGTATGTTGTATACCGCAGCAAATAATTACAAGAAGTCAATATCGCTTTTGGATTCAGCGCTTGTTTGCTCAGGATCGATCCGTGACTTCGCTACCATTTCAAATTCGCTTAATTCCCTTGGTAACATTTATTTGGACATAGGAGAGAGTATGAAAGCAAGAAAAATGTACGATTCTGCATTTGTAATTGCAAAGTCGGAATCTCTTTACCTGCAAATGGGGACGGCGTTAGGGAACCTGGCAAAATTTGAAAGTGATCCAAAAAAATCTTTAGAGTTAGATAAGAGAGCTATTTCCTGTTTACAAAAGAGCAATGGCTCAAATGAACCGGTTGCATCTGTTTTAATAAATATGGGAAATAGGTTCTCAAACCCGGATTCCGCCATTTATTATTTCAACCATGCACTTCAATTGGTCACTGAGGAAAATGACCCTCTGATTGTTATTGGAGCAAACAATAGCATGGCTTATAGTTATTTGGATAAAGGCGATGTGGAAAATGCCGAAAAATGCATAGACCATGCTTTATCGATTTCCATTAATACCAATAATCCTGACTGGCAATCTACCGTATACGATACCTATTCAGATATCATGGAACGGAAAGGGAATTTATCTCAGGCGCTGAAATATGAGAAAAAATCAATTGAGGCTATGGAAATTGCAAATAAACAGTCGGCTTTGAAGCAGGTCAGGTTATTGGATGCCGTGTTGGATCTAAAGAACATGGAGACGATCATAAAGGATGAAAAAAATGAAATTGAACATGCTAATGCTCATTTAAGGAACAAAAACCAATGGATCATTATTATCATTCTTTTTCTTTTCGTTTTATCAGGAATATTTATGTTTTTGATCCAGAAAAAGAGAATTCAACTTCAGCATCAGCAAATTGAATCTGCAAAAAAGATAATTGATGCCGAAGAAAATGAAAAAGCCAGAATTGGCAAGGACTTTCACGATCTTACGGGTCAGAAATTTTCAAGCTTTACCGGTTATTTAGAAAACATAGAATTTCCCGACGATCATTCTAAAAGTACAATTCTTTCATTGGTGCAGGACCTTAAAGAAACTGTGAGGGAAATGTCTCATAGGATGAACAGGTTATGGCTCGAACGATTTACACTTGAGCGATCAATTCGCGGATTATGCAACGACATTGTAAAAATGACCCATTTAGACCTTGAATACCAGGCTCCCGATGAATACCCTGCAATACCCAAAGAAACAAAGATCCATATTTTCAGAATTATCCAGGAACTGCTTTCCAATGCTGTAAAACATGCTCCCGGATCGAAAGTTGTCCTGGATGTTTCTTTTAGCACTGATTACTTAATATTAACTTACAATGACGACGGTCCCGGGTTTTCTGAAGAAAAGGATAATAATGGCGTCGGATTGAGTAACCTGTTTGAAAGGATTAAACTATTGAATGGAAGAATTGAACTTAATACAACACCTGGTTTTGGCACTTATTATTCAATAAAAATCCCCCTTGCATAGAAATTATTTCACCTCAACGGTTCTTTACAGATGATACGACTGTTTTCCATAGAAGATCATTGGATAGTAGTAGAAGGATTAAGATCGAAATTCAGAAGTGACCGGGATGAA
>CAZUYY010000313.1:0-3857 GCA_964624935.1 uncultured Prolixibacteraceae bacterium | reverse complement strand
TTTGTATTGGGTATTGGTTTTTTTTGAACAATCGAATCTCGATTAACGATTTTTGAAGTAAGATTAAAATGAGTTTTAGGAGGGGACTCAAGGTTAAAATTACAAAAAATTATGAGATTAGCACTAATAATGGTTATAGTAGCAACTATAGTTAGTTGCAATAACCCTCATTCTGAGTCGGCGAAGGTGCGGCGATTCGGGCAGATCATCAAGGTACGGCGCGAGAAGGCGGAATATTACAAACAACTCCATGCTCATCCCTGGCCGTGTGTTTTAAAGAAGATCAGGGAAGCCAATATACGCAATTACTCCATTTACCTGCAGGACACTTTGCTTTTCGCTTATTTTGAATATGTTGGAAATGACTTTGATGCCGATATGAAAAAAATAGCAGCAGATACCTGCACGCAACGGTGGTGGAGAGAAACGGACCCATGCCAGGCCAGTCTTGATGTTACTGGCAAATCCTGGTGGATGAATATGCAGGAAGTGTTTCACACGGAATAATTTACGATTGGCCGATTTTCGATTTTCGATTGAATTATTTAATGTAGGATTGACGATTTAAAAATCAATAATAAAAGATGGGCATTATTGATCTTATCGTAATTGGGTTCTACTTTGCGCTCATTTTGTGTGTTGGGTTTTATGTTGTCAGAAGACAGAAGCAGAATGTCAGTTCTTATTTTCTTGCGGGGCGGTCGCTGCCATGGGTGGTGATCGGGGCGGCTTTGTTTGCTTCGAATATTTCTACCACGCAGATTGTGGGTTTGTCATCAAGCGGATTCAAGGATGGGTTGGTTTGGGGGAATTTTGAATGGATGGCTGTATTTACCCTGTTGATGCTGAGTTTCATTTTTGTTCCTTTCTACTTTCGAAGCCAGATCAGGACTTTACCAGAATTTCTTGAAAAACGGTTCGATCCTGTATCACGTTCTATACTTGCTATCATTGCTATTCTGACGGCTCTTTTTGTACACATCGGAATCAGTCTTTATGCGGGCGCCGTTGTATTCAAAACTTTTTTTGGGATTGATATCTGGGTCTCCATTGCCATCATTTCGGTTTTGACTGCTTCTTATACCATTGCGGGCGGACTCCGTGCAGTAGTTTTCACAGAGACCATACAGGCAATTATTCTTATTGGAGGATGTCTGTTACTGACAATTATGGCTGTGCTGAAACTTCCATCTGCAGGAGTTCATAACCTTGCTGAGTTCAAACAACACCTCACTCCTACTCACTTTTCGATGATCCAAGGCAGAAACAGTGCGGTTGGGTTGAGTTGGTTTGCCGTTTTACTCGGGTATCCCGTGCTGGGAATCTGGTATTGGTGTGCAGATCAGACAATAGTCCAACGAGTGCTGGGGGCGAGAAGCTTCAACGATGCACGTAAAGGCCCTCTGTTTGCCGGTTTCCTTAAGCTTTTACCTGTATTCATCATGGTGTTGCCGGGGATAATAGCTGCTGTGCTACTGGCAGGGAAAATTAAAGACCCGAACGAGACCTATCCTATGCTGATCAGTACCCTTCTGCCAGTGGGACTTCGGGGACTCGTCACCGCATCCCTTCTTGCCGGATTAATGTCGGTTGTAGCCTCAGCACTGAACAGTTCTGCAACGTTGGTAAGCCTTGATATCGTCGGAAGGCTAAAAACAGGCCTGAGTGAGAACCAACAGGTATGGACCGGGAAGATCGCTGCCGGTTTTGTGATGGTGTTTGCTATACTCTGGTCACCCATGGTAGCGAAGTTCGACAGTATTTTTGTCGCGATTAACCAGGTCCTTTCCTGCATAGCTCCTCCCGTATCCGCCGTATTTCTGCTTGGAGTATTGTGGAAACGGGGAACTGCCAAAGCAGCCCGTGCCACACTCATCACAGGGATCATATTAGGCATCCTTGTTTTTTTGGTCGATTTTCCCGTTATCGGAACACAAAGAGTGTTGACGAATAACCTCGGTATTCATTTCATGATGCAGGCATGGTGGCTGTTCGTCATCTGTTGTGTCGTTTTCGTGGGTGTAAGTTTATTGACGGCTCCGCCGAGGGAAGAACAGGTGAAGTATTGTTTTACTTTCAAGGGGACTGTTGGGATGGGGCCGGGGATATCTACTAAGGTTATGGGGGGGATTTTGCTATTGGCTGTACTCTTGCTTTATTTTCTAACGACGCTGATTTGAAAATTCGTGACGCGAAGAACCCCTCCCCCCACCCCTCCCCCAAGAGGGAGGGGAGTATCAATAAAAATAAAAAATACGGACACAAATGTAGGGGTATAATGCCTTGTGCCTGGGAATTAAAAAAATAATTACATTGGATAAATCTTCGAAAATTTATATTGCCGGCCACACTGGTCTTGTCGGGTCTGCAATATACAGATGCCTGATCAATAAAAGGTATCATAATTTTGTTCTGCGAACGGTGGAGGAGCTGGATCTTACGCGGCAGGCGGATGTTGAGGCATTTTTTGCTTCAGAAAAGCCTGAATATGTTATTGATGCGGCTGCCAAGGTTGGGGGCATTATGGCCAATGATATTTACCGGGGGCAGTTCATTTATGAAAATCTGATGATCCAGAATAACATCATCCACAATGCTTATGTGCATGGTGTGAAGAAATTACTCTTCCTGGGAAGTTCCTGCATATATCCTAAAGATGCACCACAGCCATTAAAAGAAGAGTACCTTCTGACCGGGGACCTGGAACAGACCAATGAACCCTATGCTATCGCCAAGATTGCCGGAATAAAGATGTGCGAAAGCTACTATCGTCAATATGGTTGTAACTTCATTTCTGTGATGCCAACCAATCTATATGGTCCCAATGACAATTATAACCTCGAAACCTCACATGTTCTGCCCGCCATGATACGCAAGATGCATCTGGCAAGGTGTCTTGAAATCAACAACTGGAAAGCTATTCGTGAAGATTTAAACAGAAGGCCTATAGATGGGGTTAAAGGGGAAGAGGGAGAGAGTGAGATATTAAATGTTCTAAGCAGATATGGGATTAATTACGAATTACGAAAGACGAATTACGAATTAAATTCTTCAATTTCGAATTTCAAATCTGATAGACAGGTTACAGTTGCTTTATGGGGGACGGGGAATGTTTACAGGGAATTTTTGCATGTGGATGATATGGCTTCTGCCTGCATATATGTGATGGAGAATGTGGATGCACCTGTTAGCGAGCAAGTCATCACGTTTCTGAATATTGGGACCGGGCAAGATCTGACTATTCGTGAGCTGGCAGAGATGGTTAAAGACATTGTTGGATTCAAGGGGGAGATCAGGTGGGATTCATCCAAGCCCGACGGCACTTTTAAGAAGCAACTTGACGTTTCCCGGTTAAAGGCATCTGGATGGAAGGATGCAATTGGACTTAAGGAGGGGATTGGAAAAGTTTATGAACAGTATCAGATGTAGGGCAGAGGATGGAGGATGGAAGATGGAAGATGGAGAATGGAGGATGGAGAATGGAGGATGGAGGATGGAGAATGGAAGATGGAGAATAGAAGATGGAGGATGGAGAATGGAAGATGGAGATGAAATTTTAAGAAAAAAATCAAGATTATTTTGTATTTTTGAAAATATGTTATAATAATTCACCTAGTATGACCACTATTGTTATTAAGCCAAAAACAAAAACGGAAAGAGATTTTATTACCCGTCTGTTAAGAAGAATGAATATTGAAGTTGACCTGATAGAAGAACCTGAACCTAATTATGAAACCCGCAAGGCGATGGAAGAGGTTGATCATAAAAGGGGCACCAAGGTCAAGGATTCCAAGGAACTTTTCACAAAGCTTGGAATCTGATGTTTCAACTCGTCTATACCACCAGATTCAAAAAAG
>CAZUYY010000312.1:0-3866 GCA_964624935.1 uncultured Prolixibacteraceae bacterium | reverse complement strand
TTTTAAATTATTTCCTTTTCCCGTACTCATCGCATTACCAGTTGATAAGCAAACTCAGCGGGGGAGAAAGAAGACGGTTATATCTCGTTACTGTGCTCATGCAAAATCCGAACTTTCTTATCCTCGATGAACCTACAAACGACCTTGATATTTTTACACTTGCAATTCTGGAGGAATATCTTGCTGCCTTCAAAGGGTGCGTGATCATTGTGACCCATGACCGTTATTTTCTTGATGAGATCGTTGATCATCTTTTTATCTTCCGGGGATATGCATTGATCAAAGATTTTCCAGGAAATTACAGCCAATATGGTGCTTACCGCAGACGTATTGAAAAGGAAGAGAACCGCTTGATCCAGGCATCCCGGCAAAAACAAGATAAACCAAGAACAATAACTCCCCGCTCTGATAAATTGTCTTTTAAGGAAAAAAAAGAATTAGCGTTGCTGGAAACAGAGATTACACATTTGGAGGAAGAGAAAACATTGATCGAAGCGGCTCTTTCCTCCGGGATTTTATCTACTGAAGAACTTTCGGAGAAATCGGAACGATTTGCTCTTATTCTGAAAGAGATTGAAATAAAATCAGATCGCTGGCTGGAACTTAGTGAAAAAAGGCTTCCAAAGAATTAATTATCTTTGAAAAGTAATTAACAGGAAGAAAAATGGCAGTTAATTTCCTGAAGAATTTTTTAAGAGATAAACATCGGCCGGGATTTGGTGCACTGGATATTCTGAAATACATTGGTCCGGGCTTACTGGTTACTGTCGGGTTCATTGACCCGGGGAACTGGGCATCCAATCTGGCGGCAGGATCGAGTTTTGGGTATACACTGTTGTGGATGGTCACGCTGTCGACCATTATGCTGATCATTCTTCAGCACAATGTGGCACACCTGGGCATTGCAACAGGGCTATGCCTGGCTGAAGCAACAACAAAATATACTCCCCGTTGGGTATCACGTCTGTTGTTGTCATCAGCAATGGCAGCTTCCGTTTCTACATCCCTCGCAGAGGTGCTGGGAGCTTCCGTGGCATTGAACATGCTTTTTAATATACCCATTCCGGCAGGGGCCATTCTTACCTTTCTCTTCGTCATGGTCATGCTATTGACCAATTCTTACAAGCAGATGGAAAAAGTCATCATTGCATTTGTTTCGATAATAGGTCTTTCTTTTCTTTATGAACTTAAACTTGTGGATATTGATTGGGCAGGTGCCGGAATCGGATGGATAAAGCCATCTGTTCCCCAGGGGTCGATCATTATCATCATGAGTGTGCTGGGAGCCGTAGTGATGCCTCATAACCTCTTTCTTCATTCAGAGATCATCCAAAGCCGGCAATGGAACCTGAAGGACGAAAAGGTGATTAAGAGACAACTGGATTTTGAACTATTCGACACCTTGTTCTCAATGATCCTTGGATGGGCCATCAACAGCGCCATGATCATCCTGGCTGCAGCCACGTTCTTTCAGCATAATATTCAGGTCACCGAACTTGAACAAGCCTCTGCAATCCTAAAGCCTTTGCTGGGAATCCATGCTTCTGTAGTCTTTGCTGTAGCGCTGCTCTTTGCAGGCCTGGCTTCATCCATTACCTCGGGAATGGCCGGCGGAAGCATCTTTGCCGGCTTTTTCAGTGAACCTTACGATATTCATGACAACCATACGCGCCTGGGTGTGATCATATCTTTGCTGTTTGCACTGATCATTATCTTTTTTATCCGTGATCCTTTTTACGGTCTGATCATTTCACAGATGATTCTTAGCATTCAATTGCCTTTCACTATTCTCGTACAGGTTTATCTTACTGCCTCTAAAAAAGTAATGGGAAAATATGTCAATAAAAAACGAACCACCTTTATCTTGTTACTGGTTGGCGCTATTGTGATTTATCTCAATATCCGGCTCCTTCTTATACTTTTCGTTTAAAAGGTTTTAACTTTGCCGGGGTTAATTTACGATTGATTATTAAATCTTTGAGACTACTCTGAAAATTCTTTTTTTACCGCAAAGGCGCTAAGACGCTAAAAAGCGCTAAGAAGGATATCGTTGAAATTGAAATTTTGTGATAAAAAAAATTCTTAGAATCCTGCTTTATGCTTTTTCAGGCATTTTAATCCTGGAGTTATTGATCTACCTCATGGCGCCATTGTATGATTTTCCTGTTCCACAACCTTTTTCGGGAGAAAAGATCTACAATCCCTATGAAGGAATGGATAGCACTTATTGGAAGAAGGTCAATTTCCATTTTCACGTGCATGCCTGGGGTGGATTGACCAGCGGCCGGAACAATACCGTGGTTGATTTCTGGAAAACATATAAGATGCTTGGTTACGACATTCCCTGCATTTCTGATTATCAGCATATCAACACATTCAATAAGGATTCAATATTTTATATTCCTGCCTATGAACATGGGTTTGGACTTCGGAAGAAGCATCAGCTTCTGATCGGAGCGAGAACAGTATTATGGCTCGATTATTCTCTTTTTCAGGACATGAATCACAAACAATATATCCTGAACTGTCTGCATGATCAGAATGAGATGGTTGCGATTGCTCATCCCGACTGGGAGGGAGGCTATTCATTGAATGATATGAAGTATCTCTCTAATTATCAACTCATCGAGGTTTTAGACAATAACTGGCGTTCAGTTCCGCAGTGGGATGCAGCGCTCTCTTCAGGTCACCCCGCATTCATCATTGGCGATGATGATGCTCATGACATCCATAATCCTTACCAGATAGGACGATGCTGTACTTTTATAAATTCACCTACCCTTTGTTCGGTGGATATTATCAATGCAGTAAAAAAAGGAAATGCTTTTGGAGCCGACGTTTACATGTCAAATGGGGAAACATTTGATCAGAAAGCTAAACGCGCCCGAATGATCCCGGTTTTGCAATCTGCAGAAGTTCATAATGATACCTTAAGGATAAAAGTAAGCAAGACGGCGATTAAATTTGTTTTCATTGGACAGAACGGGAAAATAAAGAAGATGGTGCGGTTCACTGATCAGGCATGGTATAAAATCAAGCCGGAGGACACGTACATACGCACACAAATAATGTTCTTCAATCATTATGGCGGTCCCGGAACGGTTTTTTACATGAACCCGGTTTTCCGCTATAATGGTGTCCAACCTGTAAATGAAATCAGAGCTGAAATTAATTATCCACGAACGTGGATCCTCCGTCTGTTAGCTATCCCTTCTCTTCTTGTCCTCGTTATCCTTGTGTTTTACAGGCAACATAAAAAAGCCAAAAAGAAGAATCCGCATGAAAGATGAAAAAATAATTAACCGGACGATCCTTGTTCTGTTGCTGTGTTCCTTTCTCCTGAGGGCTTTTGTGGCTGGGTTTATCGAACTGGGGAACGATGAGGTATATTATTGGACTTATGCGAAATTTCCCGACTGGAGCCATTTCGATCATCCTCCCATGGTAGGATGGGTAATCCAGATGTTTACCCTTAATCTCCGTTTTGATAATGAATTTTTCCTGAGGCTTGGGGCAGTGGTTTTGGGAACCCTGAATACAGGACTGATATTCCTGATCGGAAGAAAGATTAAAGATCCGCTTACAGGCTTGTATGCAGCCCTTTTGTTCACGGCTTCGATTTATTGCTTTATCATTGCCGGAACCTTCATCATGCCGGATACCCCTCAGGTTTTGTTTTGGCTTCTGAGCCTTTGGCTTCTCCTCGATTGTTTACCGGATAAGGAACTTTCAAAACGAAGTCGTACCAGGCTTCTTTTGGCAGGGGTCACGATAGGGCTGGCATTACTGTCGAAGTATCATTCGGCATTTCTGGTAGCGGGAGGTTTCCTTTATATGTTGTTCTTCAACCGTAAATGGTTCAGGGC
>CAZUYY010000311.1:0-3877 GCA_964624935.1 uncultured Prolixibacteraceae bacterium | reverse complement strand
AAAAGCAGAGATTCTCCCACATAAGTATTTATTTTTGAAATTACTAGATAACAAATAGCCACAAGGATGACCCCACAGACCAAAACTACAAAGAATCTTCATGAGATCAAAACGATTGTTGACGATTCCGATAAAAAAGTTCATTCGATTCATGTCTTATATGCAAGATTTACAACGGCCAGACTTAAAAAAATCCTGGGTTCTTTTAAAGAGAAAGGCTTCAGCGTTATAGCCACCTTGTTTGATTTATTGATCATGACTATTACCAATCAAAGTGTGAGGATGTTCGTTTCCGGTGATTCTGCAGATGCTGCAAAAGACACCTTTTATCGTATGAAGAATGATCCCAGGATAGATTGGCGCATGGTGATGTTTTTGTTTGTTAATCGCTTTCTTTCCTTGGTTAACAAATCTACCAGTGAGCCTTCTGATGAACTCCGATACCTTATTATTGATGATACCAGTTGTTTTAAAAGAGGCAAATTTATCGAAGGAATATCCAAAGTATTTGATCATGTATACCATCGATATTGCCTTGGATTCAAAGGTTTGATCATGGGTTATTGTGATTCCATAAGTTTTATCCCAGTTGATTTTTCGCTGCATAGCGAAAAAGGAAAACGGCCCGACAAACCCTTTGGTTTGAAGCCTGAAGAATTGAAAAAGCAATACACAAAGGAGCGGCAACCAGATTTCCCTGGATTTACCAGGGAAAACGAAAGAAGAGTTTCCAAGAGTGAGAACACTATCGCAATGATCAAGCGTGCATTGAGACATAGATTAAAGGTAGATTATATTCTCGTTGATAGCTGGTTTATGAATCTGGGGCTAATCGCATACGTATATGCACTAAAATCGGTGTACCTGCTTGGCATGTGCAAGTTTGATGACCGTAAGTATATTTTCAAAGGCAAGGAAAAAACTGTAAAACAACTTTTGGATTGGTGTAAAAGAAATAAGAAGATAAAGCGTTCCCGCGTCGTTAAAGCCCGATATGCTGAACTGATAGTTGAATATAAAGGGTATACCATGAAATTGTTCTTTTCCCAGTTTAACGACCGCAGTTGGAATGTTCTAATTACTGATGATCTTAGCATGAACTTTGCCGAAGCTATTAAGATATATACCAAACGTTGGAGCATTGAGGTTTTTTTTAAGGAAACAAAGCAGCATCTTGGTCTTGGTAAAGATCAATCCCGGGATTTTGATGGTCAGATTGCTTCATTCACTTGTGTATTTCTTGTTTACATTATGGTCAGTCTAAGGCGAAGGTTCAATGCCTATGAAAGCATGGGTGATTTATTCCGGAAAATCGAATCAGAAATAATTGAAATCACCCTGACAGAAAGACTCTGGGGGCTGTTCATTGAATTGCAGCATTCCATTTTACAAGTCATGGGCGTTAGTTTTGATGACCTCATCCAGATGATGCTGTGTAATGAGCAGGTTGAAGAAAAAATAATACAAATGCTCGATAATATGAGAATCTGGTCTAAACACCGACCTCTTGAGGAAACGATGCATGTGTCTGTTTATCAATATTTAAATTAGTGCGAAACTTGAGTTAATAACGTGCCTGGGCTTGTTAATCAGCAGGTTTATCCTGTCAAGACATTCAAAATAAACAGCAATGTTTCGTCCCGACATGTCAGGTTGAGTGAGTTCAATCATGCCGGTGCCCCTCGTTGCTGACTGCTCAAACTGCCAGATTTTATTTCCACCGACATCAAAGCCGTATGCTTTAATCGGATCTTCAGCTTCTTCATCATTTTGAGAGTTGCTGTGAAATTTGCCGGTTATTACATTGGCATCGGGAGAGTTCAGAACGACGTTATCGACAAAAGAACCATCATTATCACACAACACAAACAAACTGGGATCAATAATTAAAGTGTTTTCAACAAAACATTTTTTTTGGTTGATGGATAAAACACGATGGTAGGCATGCAATCCCTTTCTCGGGCCGGAATATGCCGTGTTTATGAAGTTAAATACCTGCATGACTAAGAAGGCAAGCTGTTTAAACTGCATCCTGTTAATCAGTTGTTCAGGAGTTTTGGGATCATAAGGTTTTGTTCTCAGTATATTCTGTCCACAACGCTTATAAATCTGAAGATTGCCCATATTTTTCATGTCCTTGTGGGGAATAAAGTTTTCTATTATAGCCATTTGATTAGGTTTTTAGTTTGTTATTAATTTCTTTCAACTTACGGCGTGAAAGTTTCGCCAAATTTGTACTTTCGCAAGCACTTCTATATAAACTACCAAAATCGTTACTAACGGTTTTCAGTATACTAATTGAACTTAATGCCTGATTGGAAAATATACGAGGACAAATCAACCCTCGAACTCATAAAGCTGATTCAAAAGAGGAAAATACCTTCATTTGAAGAAACCGCTCAGGCAGCATTTCGGACTTTCGTGTTCCGTTTTACGCAGCAACTCTCGCAAAAGAATGAAATCATATGTAAAAATTGGGGCTATTCAGTTAATGTAGCGATTGAGGTAACACACAGAACTTTTAAAAAGTTTTGGAAATACCCGAAATTTAATGTCGCTAAAACAAATACTGCCGATGTTGATATCGCTGTAATCCTATACCTGTTAGGAATTGCCAGAAATGTACTATCTGATTATGTCAATCAATTAAATGGGATCAATAGTTCGCCATATGATGGTCGGGAAACAATCGTTTGGGATTTTCCGGTTGATCAAAGTTTTGATGATCCTTTGGAACTTAATGATCGAAAGACTCATGCCAAGGTAGTCAGAGAAGCCTTAGCCACTCTTTCCGAAAAGCATAAAGTCATTTTTTTAACATATAAGAAATATGAAAATGGGACGAATAAATTACCCAGGAAGTTGTTAGCCGAAATACGCAAACAACTTGGTATCTCTCAGCCAACTGTCCGGGTATATAAATTTGAAGCCTATAATAAAGTAAATCAACACCTTGAATTTTATGGACTTAAAAAGTCATAGTGAAGAAAAAATTGATAGCGGTTTACGCTCTCTGGGGTTCCTTTACCCACAAACAGAAAACGAATTAAAAAGCTTCAACGAACTTTATTCAGATTTCCCTTATGAACTCGATGGTTCAGAGATCTCACCCGACAGGATCTTCAAAGAAGTAAATGAGGAAGAAAATACCGGGATCGAAGAAAAAAAATCTCCCAATCTCTACTTTAAGCGGGTCGTATTAGCCGCAGAAATAGCAAATCAACTACACACAGAGCCAACATTCGGCCACGTAAAGTTTCAGAAACTGGTCTATCTTTGTGAACATCGTTGCCGGATGAAATTAAACGACCGGTACTGCAAACAGGCAGCAGGCCCATTTGACAGAAAATTTATGCACTCTGTCGATGCAGAATTTTCAAAACAGGGCTGGTTTGATGTAAGAAAAGATGACACATTTGGGAAATTCACATACACCCCTCTGCCCGGCCTGGAGAAATACAAAAAATACTATCAAAACTACTTTGCAGCAGATAATGATTCAATACAGAGCCTTATTGACCTCTTTAGAAAGGAAAATACACAGTTTGTTGAATTGATTGCAACACTCTTTGCCTGCTGGGATGAGGCAATCAGAAAAAAAGAAATCGTAACCGATGCCGTTCTGATCGAAAAATTATACAGATGGTCAAAAGAAAAAGAAAAATATCAGAACGACGCGGTCTTGCGTGCAATTACCTGGATGAAAGAAAAAGAAATTGTTCCGATCCCTTAATCTGGACAAACCGGAACCTCTGAACGCCTTGTATCGGTCAAGCAAAATCAAACTTCAAAAATCGTTGATCGATATTCGATTACTCAAAAAAGTTCAAAGTTCAGAATTCGTTGATCGATATTCGATTACTCATCTTATTCTTTT
>CAZUYY010000310.1:0-3880 GCA_964624935.1 uncultured Prolixibacteraceae bacterium | reverse complement strand
TCAAAAAAATCAATGGAAACTATCCTACATTGGGAGATCTGATCATGGATTCCAAGAACTTCAGCGGAGAGGGGAATGGGAATGCCAATACTCTGAAATTTGTTCTCCTTGGAGATCCTGCTATGCAGATGGCCTATCCGAAACTTCATGTGGTAACTACTTCCGTTCGAACCACTGATAATAGTTCTTCAGGTTCAGATACACTAAAAGCGTTATCAACGGTCACGATTTCTGGTGAGATCCTTGATGATGTCGGAAACAAGGTCACAAGCTTTAACGGAACTGTAATTCCAACAGTTTATGATAAGCCATCAATATTTACAACTGTTCCACTTGAAGGAGATTCTCCACTGACCTTTTCATTATTGAAAAATGTGATTTACAAAGGGAAACTGGCTGTGACCGCGGGTCAATTTTCATTTTCATTCATTGTTCCCAAAGATATTGCTTACAATTTCGGCGGCGGGAAGATCAGTTATTATGCAAAGAGTGAATCTACCGATGCAAACGGCTATGATATGAACATTGTCGTGGGTGGTTTTAATGATGAGGCCGGTCAAGATAATGAAGGTCCGGCAATAAAACTTTTTATGAATGATACATTGTTCGTTTCAGGGGGAATAACAAACCAGAACCCGAATCTTCTCGCGTATTTATCTGATTCATCGGGAATAAATACGGTGGGTAATGGCATCGGCCATGACCTGACCGCTACACTTGATAATGATTCCCAATCTCCTGTGATCCTCAATGATTATTATGTGGCTGATCTTAATACCTTCAAACAAGGTGCAATTACTTATCCTTTTTTAGGATTAAATGATGGGATGCACACAGTTTCAGTAAAAGTATGGGATGTTTATAATAACTCCTCCGAAGCAAGCATTGATTTTCTCGTGGTTTCATCAGCCGAACTGGCAATTCAACATCTTCTGAATTATCCAAACCCGTTTTTTGACAAGACCACTTTTTCCTTTGATTATAATCAGCCGGATACTAAACTGGAAATTCAGATCGATATTTATTCTCTGAACGGGCAAAAAGTGAAGACACTTCGTGTACCTGTATATTCTGATGGATTCAGAGTAAATAGCATTGAATGGGACGGATCAGCTGATAGTGGCGTTCGCATAGGTTCCGGAACCTATGTTTATAACGTAAAGGTAATTCTGCCGGATGGTTCAACTGCCCAGAAATCCTCAAAACTTGTAGTGATCCGCTAAAATATAATATCTTCCTCAAAGGAAAATAGTCGTAATTTTACATGCTGAAAAATACTTATGATAAATAAGAGATTCAATTTATCCTGAAACCATGAGATTCAAAATCTTTTTTGTTTTCTTGTTATTTCCTGCATTACTGTTAGCGGGATATCCCCACAAGGCTCATTCTGTTTTGGCAAATGGTATATGGTTCAGGATTTCTGTGCAGAAAACGGGAATATACAAAATCACTTATGATGATTTCGTAGCTATGGGATTCGATCCGGCAACTATCGATCCGGCAAAAATTTCGATTTATGGTAATGGAGGAGGCATGTTGCCTGAATCAAATGCAACAAAACGTACAGACGATTTAGTAGAAAATGCTATTTTGGTGAATGATGGAGGTGATGGCAGAATAGATCCGGGAGATTATGTTCTATTCTATGGAGAATCTCCTGATAAATGGCTATTTGATTATTCCTCTTTTCATTTTACACATCAGAAAAACCTTTATTCCGATTCAACCTTTTATTTCGTGACCATTGGTTCATCTGCCGGGAAACGGGTACAACAGCTTCCATCACTTACCGATACTGCTGTAACCACTTCATATGATTTTTTTGATCATGCATTTCATGAACTTGATTCCGTTAACTTAACGCAATCGGGAAAAACATGGGTCGGGGAAACTTTTTTGGAAAATAAACCCACAGCCAATATCTCCTTTACCTTTCCTCATATTGATTCTTTGGCAGAAGCCCGGGTGGTCACACACGTTTTAGCAAAATCAACTAGCGCAAGCTCATTCATGCTGACGGATAATAAAAATTTTTACCAACACACAAATATAGCTGCCCTTGACCCACAACTCGACCCTTATGCCTATGACAGTACGAAAACCAGTTTATACTGGAGTCCACCTTCCCGGATAAATCTCACTATGACCTTTACGATGAATGAACCCAGTGCTACCGGCTGGCTTGATTATATTGAAATGACCTGCCAGAGGAAGCTTACCTGGACAAGTCCCCAAATGTCATTCCGCGATTCCCATTGCATTGGAAGCCCAGTAAATGAATTCCGTATAACCGGAGCAAACCCTTCGGTCGTTATATGGGATGTGACAAAAACCGGCAATGCTACACAAATCATACCTCTTACAACACCCGATTCGACAATGGTTATATTTCGGACAGCCACTGATAGCCTGAAAGAATATATTGCATTTGACGGATCTTTCTATTATCCGGTTCACCTTTCAGGTCCGGTAGCTGACCAGGACCTACACGGTATGGATCCTGTCAACCTCGTTATTGTAACACACTCTTTGTTCAGAGATCAGGCAGACAGCCTGGCTGAATTTCACACAACCCACAACACCCTCACTGTGGCTGTTGTAGATATTGGCCAGATCGTTAATGAGTTCGGATGCGGACAACTTGACGTTTCTGCACTCCGTGATTTTATGAAAATGCTGTATGATAAAGGTTATCCTGATAATTCTCCCCGTTACCTGCTTTTGTTCGGAGATGGAACCTATGATCCGAAAAATCGCATTCCTAACAATGATAATTTTATCCACCCATATGAATCCAACGAATACCTTTCTCAAACAATATCCTATGTCTCGGATGACTATTTCGGGATCATGGGTGATACTGACGGGAATGCAATGAATGGGACGATCAATATCGGCGTCGGAAGGTTACCGGTAAGTTCGGTCCAAGAGGCCCAGGATGTTCTTCATAAGATAGTGAGGTATTCTTCTCTTAACGATTCTACAATGGCCGATTGGAAAGATACTTTCACCTTCGTTGCCGACAATCCGGATTGGAATATTCATATGCAACAGGCAGATCAACTTGCTGATACGGTAAAAAATAAATATCCTGTTTTCAATGTAAAAAAGATTTTCAATGATGCTTACCGGTTTATTCTTTCGCCCTCGGGCTTGCGTTCCCCCGATTGTGAAAACGCCATAAACCAGGCTGTCAAAGACGGATCAGCTGTTTTTAGTTATACGGGCCATGGGGGTGAAGATGGTTGGAGCGATACAAAGATCCTTACCATTGACGATATTAACAATTGGGACAACAATTATCGCTTGCCTGTTTTTATAACTGCCACCTGTGAATTTGGCAGATTTGATAACCCAAACCGTGCCACCGGAGGAGAGTTGGTGATGACAAAGCCAAATGGCGGCGGTATTGCTATTTTTACAACTACAAGAAAAGCTTACGCCGGTGCAAATATACAACTGGCGGCATCTTTCTTCAGCCACATCAAATCAATAAATGGAGATGCCAATGAGAAAATGGGTGACTTGATGCGGATTGTGAAAAATGAGAACGATAATAATACATTTATCCGGAATTTTGTTCTTCTGGGAGATCCCGCCCAGGATATTGCGTTTCCATTGCAACAGGTAGTTACTACTTCTATCAACGGTCACCCAGTCGACACTATTCCGGATACCTTGCTCGGAATGTCAAAAGTCACAGTCAATGGAGAGATCAGGGATATTAATGGCCTGAAAATGGGGAATTATTCCGGTCTTATTTTCCCGAAAGTCTTTGATAAGCCTGTAACCTATACTACCATAGGGAATACTTCTGCAAGCTATCCTGAGACATTTCAGGTACAGGACCGGTTACTTTTCTCTGGAAAAACCAAGG
>CAZUYY010000309.1:0-3890 GCA_964624935.1 uncultured Prolixibacteraceae bacterium | reverse complement strand
AAAGGCCTTTTCGCCGGCAAAGATCTCAAACCACTTGATCGACCGTTTGCCGCCCTGATCGAAATAGACATTACCATCGGTCAATGCAATAATGTGGTTAGCTTTACTGTAACTGCCACTGATAACAGCGCGGGTCCTGTAACTATTATTTCTTCTCCTTCTTCGGGAAGCACTTTCCCAGTGGGTATTACAACAGTAACTTCTACAGCAACTGATGTAAGCGGTAATGTATCATCCTGCAGCTTTACGGTGACTATTCTCGCCAGCCCCGTTGCTACTGCAGGATATAATAACGGATTATGTCAGGGCTCCACTTTAACGCTCACTGCGAGTGGAGGAACTTCTTACTCATGGACAGGTCCAAATGGATACACTTCGACATCTCAAAATCCAGCCAGAACCAACACAACTCCAAACATGTCAGGAGCGTATACAGTAACAGTAGCCAATAATAGCGGATGCACAAGTTCGGCAACAATTAATGTAGTTGTGAATCCGCTACCAGGAACACCAACCGCTATTACCGGAACAGCTTCCGTATTGAGTGGAGGTACCTATACTTACTCGGCTACCATTACCAATGCAACAACATACATTTGGACCTATTCAGGCACTGGTGCTACGATCAGTGGGAATACAAATCCTGTAACGATAACTTTTTCATGCTATGCAACAAACGGCAATCTGCTGGTTAAAGGACATAATAATTGCGGAGATGGACCTACAGCTTCTGTGGCAGTTACGGTCTCTCCCGGATCTACCCTCAATATCTACAGTGCGAAACTAACAACCGGTCCAGGCCAATATCCAACGACTGTTAAGACTGCGATTATGCCGGTTAATGCGCCAGGATCTAACATGGGGTTCAAGGTATTCAGGTCACACATGGTTGGCATGGAAGCTATACGACAGAATTATGACAATATATGGAGTGGTGACTGCACCGGCGTACAAGGATATTGCTCTTATAATCCTGCCAGTAATGTTACAGCATCTGTAACTGTTACAGGACCCGAACTTACTACTTACGGAGGAGGTCCTGCATATAAGTATGTGATGACAGTCCCGGCAGGAATGCGATATCTGGTCATTGCAGAAGATGTGGGATATCAATCCAATTGCGACCCTGATCCAAATGGACCTTATCCCTGTTATGTGTACCCGGGCAAAAGAACCCTGAACAGGAACAATCACCCTCAATATTGTGATGAGGATGATGGTGGCGATGATGATGGAGATGATGATCCGCAATTCCAGGCATGTTATTTAAAAGACATGTTCCTTCAGATAATACAAGATAATAATGGTACAATCAGACCAGCGAATACTGATGCAATTCCTGGTTCTTTGTTGTTGATTAGTTCTCCTACCTATATCAACTTTACAGACAGTGTTGAACTTTTGCCTATCGTATACGAGTCAGTGGATGGCCTCTGGGGAGTGTCAACAACTGCAGATCCACCACAAGGATTTTATAGCGTACCTGACACAGCGCTTCAGACAGAAGTAAACACCTCTTATATTAATTCGTTGCAATTTACTTTAATTGATACTGGAAGTGTCTGGACTTACACCCGGGTGACAAGCCAACTCAAGCATAATGAAAACAATATCATGAACCAGGTTTCACCAAATATGAGAGACAATAGAAAGGCCAATGAGTATCTTTTACAGAATTTCCCAAATCCGTTCTTCTACTCAACTACAATACCTTATGTGCTTCCTGCTGCCTGCAAAGTTACATTATCAATATATGATTTATTTGGTCGTGAGCTATGTATCATCGCTGACAAAATCCAGCAAAAAGGTCATTACCAAGAAACCTGGAAGGTAAGCGAAAGTACAGATCGTGAGACACCACCCGGGATTTACATGGTCCGTTTGCAAGCCATTTCAATTATAAATGGGAATACAGTAATAAACAGCAAAAAAATGATATATATAAGATAGTATTCTGGAAAAAGTGGGTAAGAAGTCGATTTTGTGAACTTAAGGATTCTAATCTTTATGGGGTTAGTTTACCGTTGCTTGTGGCGAATAAGAATTAGTTAAACTACTCTTTTCGTCACACGTCACGATTCTACCCGACCCCTGACTTCATACCAGAATGTTTGCAATACTGGTTAATTCGTCTTCCGAGAACCCCAGCCCGTCAATTGCCCGGTGATTTTCTTCGAGCTGTTCCAGTGAGCTGGCACCAAATATAACAGAGGTGACTCTTTTGTCTTTTAGTAACCAGGCTATTGACATTTGAGCCAGTGTCTGGCCCCGTTCACCGGCAACCTGTTTTAATTGCCTGAGTTTTATTACAAGATCTTCCGACAAGGCATTCTTTCTCAAAGTGCCATAATTCTTAGCGATCCTTGAATTCGCAGGAACATCACCCTCAAGGTATTTTTCTGTCAGAAGGCCTTGGGCTAAAGGCGAAAAAGCTATCAATCCAATCCCCATGCTGTCTATTGTATCCAGAAGATCATGCTCAACCCAGCGGTCAAGCATTGAATATTTTGCCTGGTGAATCAAACATGGAGTCTTAAGATCCTTTAATATCCCTGCTGCCCTTCTGGTATATTCATGATCATAGCTTGAAATACCAACATACAGCGCTTTGCCCTGCTGCACTATATATGCAAGCGCCGACATGGTCTCTTCCAACGGGGTTTCGTAGTCCGGACGATGAGAATAGAAAATATCGACATAATCCAGCTTCATCCGTTTTAAGCTTTGATCCAGACTTGATATCAAATATTTACGTGATCCGAACTCCCCATATGGCCCTTCCCACATTCTATAGCCGGCCTTTGTTGAGATGATCAGTTCATCGCGATACGATCTCAGATCTTGTTCCAATATTTTCCCGAATGTCTCTTCAGCCGTTCCGGGTTCAGGCCCATAATTGTTAGCCAGGTCAAAATGGGTAATACCCAAATCAAAAGCCCGGTGTATCATCTTTCGTGATTCCTCAAAATCATCGAGACTGCCAAAGTTTTGCCATAGTCCCAACGACACAATTGGCAGAAGCACACCGCTATTCCCGCAACGGTTGTATCTCATTCTGCCATAACGATCTTTATCAGCTATATACATATAAAATCCTCTCAAATTTGTTCTTTTCTTTCAAACCGCCGGTGAATTAACCCGGATAAAAAGTACAATATGCCGGGCAGCAGCAGAAGATAGAAGTAAGTAAGACGTTTTATCCCTTCCGGCCAAAGAATAATGATCTGACCGATGATAAATACGATCATAAATAACAGGCTTATCATCCCGCCCAGTCCTTCCCGCCACAACCCGATTGCCAGCCCGGCAACATAAAGCCCGAAAAGTGAAAGGAAGACATAATCCTTGGCACACAATGGCAGCACACCTTTGGGGTGACTCCAGAATCCTCCTTCGCCAATGAACATTGACAGAATAAACAAAATGAAAATGATGGCAATAACTCTTGCTGCCCATCGCAGCACAGACAGCCACAAAGGTTTTTTTCTGTTTTTTACTCCCATAACTGATTAATTTGGATTTGCAATTTACTCATTTATTCGAATTACCGGTTAAATGGCTATATCATTTTTTGAGGTGCCGGGAAAAGAGAGTAACAAAGTAACAGAGTAACAAAGTCAGATGAAAAAGATTTCTTTGTGATCATTGTGAATTCTTTGTTTGCATTGTGGTTAAATAATTATTTTATATTTTTGATATCTGATCGTGATCGATATGTCCACGCAAAAACTGCCTGTCACTGAATTACGATCCGATTTCAAAAATCGTTGATCGACATTCGATTGTTCAAATCAATTTAAAACCACTCATTATTAGCCTTTACTGCATACACTATCAGGAAATGGTTGAAACTGAAACGACAAGAAATTTTTATTTTCATTTTTTCATGC
>CAZUYY010000308.1:1346-3891 GCA_964624935.1 uncultured Prolixibacteraceae bacterium | reverse complement strand
TGGGCATTGGAATGGATGTTGGCAGAATGATCCTCTCTCCTACCCGTACCTATGGTCCGGTTGTAAAAGCTATCCTTGACGAACATCGTTCCCATATTCACGGAATGGTGCATTGCAGCGGTGGAGGACAAACAAAGATCCTGCATTTTATTGAAAAACTGCATGTCATAAAAGATGATCTCTTCTCGGTACCAAAGTTGTTTCATATCATCCAAACAGAATCCGGAACTCCGTGGGAAGAAATGTACAAAGTGTTCAACATGGGGCACCGGCTTGAGATCTACCTCCCGGAAGAATTTGCTGATAGGATTATTTCTATTTCTAAACAGTTCAATGTAGATGCAAAGATCATAGGACATTGTGAAACCTCCCCAAAAAAAGCTCTTTCTATTCGAACAAACAACGGCACTTATGCTTATGAATAGTTAATCAAGTCATCAGTCCTAAGTCTTCAGTCTACAATCCTAATACCCAATACCCGATACCTTATACCCAATACCCGCGTCCGGCATCACAATTTTTTTTACCTTTGTCACTTATTTATGAGGCAGAATGTTAGACAAATTAGAAGCCATAAAAGTTAAGTACGACGAGATTGAACAGCAAATGTCGGATCCGGATGTGATGAGCGACATGAAGCGGTACATCAAACTGAGCAAGGATTACAAGTCACTGCAAGCAATCATGGGGGCTTACGAAAAGTATAAAAACCTCTTAGCCAACATTGATCATGCAAAAGATATCATTCACAATGAAAAGGATGAAGAATTCAGGGATCTGGCAAAAGAGGAACTCGACACCATTACCCGGGAAAGGGATCAACTGGAAGAAGATATCCGGCTGATGCTGGTACCTGCTGATCCTGAAGACGATAAAAATGCTGTAGTAGAGATAAGGGCAGGCACCGGCGGAGACGAAGCCAGTATATTTGCCGGCGACCTCTTCCGCATGTACAATAAATATTGTGAGAACCGTGGTTGGAAAGTGGAGCTGGTGGATTTTGCGGATGGCACAGCAGGTGGATTCAAGGAAATTATTTTTAATGTCATTGGTGAAGGCGTCTATGGTCAGATGAAATACGAATCGGGAGTACATCGCGTGCAACGGGTACCTCAGACCGAGACCCAGGGACGTGTTCATACATCTGCCGCCACAGTGGCAGTGCTGCCGGAAGCAGATGAATTTGATGTCGAAATAAAACCCTCCGATGTCAGGAAAGACACATACTGTTCATCAGGTCCCGGTGGACAATCGGTGAATACAACCTACTCTGCTATCCGACTTACCCACATTCCTTCAGGTATCGTGGTGACCTGCCAGGATGAAAAATCACAGATCAAGAATTTTGAGAAAGCAATGAAAGTGCTTCGTACCCGTCTCTATGAGTCGGAACATCAGAAGTACCTGGACGAGATTTCCAAAAAAAGGAAAACCATGGTATCCACGGGCGACCGTTCTGCCAAAATAAGAACTTACAACTATCCTCAGAGCCGTGTTACCGATCACCGGATAAACCTTACCCTTTACAACCTTCCGGTGATCATGGATGGCGACGTGCAACCCCTGATCGACGCACTTCAGCTTGCAGAGAACGCGGAGCGGTTAAAAGAAGCGGTTAGTTAATTGATAATTGATAATTGATAATTCACAATTGCGAATGCTTAGATCAGAACTTATTTCCCTTATTCAAAAAAAGAGGTCATTTCTCTGTATTGGTCTGGACACTGACCTTACTAAAATTCCATCGCACCTTCTTGCGGCTGAAGATCCTGCGTTTGAATTCAATAAGCAGATCATCGATGCTACGCACGACCTTGCTGTCGCTTATAAACCCAACCTTGCTTTTTATGAGTGCAATGGGGTGAAAGGATGGATGAGTCTGGGAAAGACGATCCGTTACCTGAAAAAATTTGAGGTGTTTACCATTGCGGATGCAAAGCGGGGTGATATCGGGAATACATCCACACAATATGCCAGGGCATTTTTCAATCCGGAACAATCGGGCCTTGATTTCGATGCAGTGACCGTTGCGCCATATATGGGTGAGGATTCGGTAAAACCTTTTCTGGAGTTTCCCGGGAAATGGGTGATTCTGCTTGCCCTTACATCCAACAAAGGGGCAGAGGATTTCCAGCTTTTCTCTTCCGAGGGGACGAAATTATTTGAACAGGTACTTTCCAGATCAAAGAACTGGGGAAATAACGAAAACATGATGTTTGTGGTTGGCGCTACCAAGGCAGAGATGCTAACGGCCATCCGGAAAATTGTTCCTGATCATTTTCTTCTTGTTCCCGGTGTCGGCGCACAGGGCGGCAGTTTGCAGGAAGTAGCAAAATACGGACTGACAAAAGATTGTGGTCTCCTTGTAAATTCTTCCAGAAATATCATCTATGCCTCCAAAGGAACTGACTTTGCAGAGAAAGCAAGAGAAGAAGCATTAAAGGTTCAAAAAGAGATGGCGGCGATTTTGGAGGCAAAAGTGTAGTTTACGGCACCTCATCCCCTGCGCAGAACAAGGCACCTCATCCCCTGCGCAGAACAAGGC
>CAZUYY010000308.1:0-1246 GCA_964624935.1 uncultured Prolixibacteraceae bacterium | reverse complement strand
CACCTCATCCCCTGCGCAGAACAAGGCACCTCATCCCCTGCGCAGAACAAGGCACCTCATCCCCTAACCCCTTCTCCTGAAGGAGAAGGGGAACTGCTTGGTGTAATTCTTTTTCAATAATCAAATCAGATTTCATTATCTTTATATTATGGTTTTTATTCGAAAAACAAAGGAATACTCGCTGCATCTGGATGCTAATGAAGAGACCTTTCATAACGCGAGTTCGCTACGCAAGAATATGACAGAAGCTGAAAAATTGCTATGGAAGGAACTTAAAAGCCGTAAAATGAACGGTCTGAAATTTCGCAGGCAGCATCCAATCCATTTTTACATTGCCGATTTTTATTGTCACGAGAAGAAACTGATTATAGAAGTTGATGGTGGCATCCACAATGTTAAGGACATCAAAGAACATGATAACAATCGTTCTGCTGAATTCGACAGATTGGGAATAAGAGTAATCAGAGTCACTAATGAAAGTGTACTGAATTCATTATCAGATGTCCTTGAAATCATTAAACAATCGACTAATACGTAGTTCCCAACTTCTTACATAAAAATTACTGATTAATGCACTTTCTACTCTATCAGCCATCATTTACTAATCCTGATTCTCGACTGAAGAAATGATAAAGCAATCCATTAGTTCCCCTTCTCCTTCAGGAGAAGGGGTTTGGGGATGAGGTGCTTTGTCCAATCCTGTGGGTTGATGTGCTTTATCCAACCCCAAAGATTAACGAAAGCTAAGTATAAAAACGACCAGGGAATTTGTTGTTAGAATTTCCCCTTCTCCTTCAGGAGAAGGGGTTAGGGGATGAGGTGCTTTTATTTATTCCAGTATTGTGATCCACCCGTATTTATCAGGTATTGTCCCTTCCTGTATTCCTTTGAGTTTATTGTAAAGTTTTTCGGAAATAGGGCCGGCTTTCCCATCCTTGCAATAGAGGTATTCCTTCCCGGTATCCCTATCTACGATCTTGCAGATCGGAGATATCACTGCTGCTGTCCCGCAGGCGCCGACTTCTTCAAATTCCTCCAATTCTTCAACAGGAACATGCCTTTGTTCTACTTTCATCCCATTCTCCTTGGCGATCGTCCTCAATGACATATTTGTTATTGACGGCAGAATGGATGTAGAATCTGGTGTTATATAGGTATTGTTTTTTATTCCGAAGGAATTTACAGGGCCTGATTCGTCTATGTATTTCTTTTCTTTAGCATCCAGGAAAAGAGCAGAAGCATAACC
>CAZUYY010000307.1:0-3891 GCA_964624935.1 uncultured Prolixibacteraceae bacterium | reverse complement strand
TCACCGATTATGTGACAGTGCAGACCTATAATCCTCAAACGGGTTCTGCAGACCTTTTTAACACCATCTACACGCAATCGGCACAATCTGTAGTTATTTCGGATAAGATGGCCTATGTTGCGGCACAGGACTCTATTGTCAAGTACGATTTGAATACAATGCAACGCGTAGCAGCAATTGCGGATTCCGGAATGAGCCAGATGGCAATTTTCAATGGTAAACTGATCGTTTCCAAGCAATATCCTTTAGTCAAGTATTTTGTCGAGGTTCTTGATACGTCCAACCTTGGTGAAATTGCTGAAATACCGGGAGTGTCAGATCAGTGCGGCGGTATCACCATGTTTAATGATACACTCTATGTCGCAGTGAATGGCGGGTATTCGGGAACGCGCGGCAAGATTGCGATCATTGACCCTGCGACGTGGTCTCTCAAGACTGAAATAGACCTGGGAACCGGAGCCTTGGGAATATCAAATCTATATATTTACCAGGGGGAAATTATTTCAGTGAATGTAACGCCTTATAATGTGAGCGATACGGGGAGCATATCCATGTATAATCCTCTGGGACGGAATTTCACGAATATCCTGCTATTCCATCATGTCGGAGCAGGCGCGGGAATTAAAGACAGCCTACTTTATTTAGGTATTGATTATGGCCTCGGAAGTTTTAACCTCAATCGAAAGACAATTTTAAATAGTGCAATCATCCATGCTCCATCAGGTTCAAACTCTATTCTTGCTTCAGTTGTCGATACACTCGACAACAGGATCTATGCAAATATTGGGGATTATTCGACTGCAGGGTATTGCCTTGTGACGGGATTGACCGGTGATTCGATCACAACATTTGCAAACGGCATCTCTTCACAAGACATAGCGGTAGATTACCGTTCTTATCCCAGCGGCATAGCTTCAAATCCTCCGGAGCCCCCCACTATTAACCTGTTTCCCAACCCGGTTTCAGATAAACTGAATGTCACATTAAGTAAACAAGTGGACATCCGGGCAATAATGGTTTCGGACATTAATGGAAAAACAGTGATGGTGCAATCTCCTGAAGGCACAACCGAAAAGACCTTCTCATTTGACTGCCGGAGTATGCCGGCAGGTGCCTATTGTCTTATCCTTGAGACATCCAGAGGGGAGATAGCCAGGCTGTTTATTAAGCAATAAAATCATCTTATCTGTTTCAATCGAAAAACCTCATTGAGAAAGCTACCGGCTGACATGAAGAGAATGATGAAGTTTGACAAGGCTAATATGAAGTTTTGTATTTAAATTTTATAATCAAACTTAAACACTTAATGTCATGAAAAAAAGAAGTACTTTTCTGATCATGCTTGTGGCAGCATTTATGCTGGCACTGCCTGCCTCTAAGGCACAGCCTCCTGTCAACCCTGTTGACAAAGATACCTGGATACTCAATCTGGGAATTGGCGCTGCGACCCATCCTTTTGGTAATGGTTATGGTTTCGGTCCCGGTGGAAAACTGGCATTCGAAAAAGGAATGTGGAAAGTAGGTCCGGGTGTTTTTACACTGGGTGGTGATTTCGGATTATCTTTTACCTGGCGAGACTGGGATTTTGCAAACTACAAGCTGAAAGAACGTTGGGGTAATCTGTTCCTGGGAGCACGATCGGCCTATCATATCGGATTTAATGTTCCGGGGCTGGATGTTTACGGGGGAATTCCGCTGGGGATTGGTTTCAGCAGATATACCCATGCGGGATATTCCGGTATCCTGTCCTGGAAAGATGTGAATCCCTATACATATAATCCTGTTTTCCCTTATGTAGGGGTGTTTTTCGGAGCCTCATACTTCTTTAACCATACCATAGGAATTAATGCGGAGTTTGGATATAATGTGACCTATGCCAATATTGGGTTGGTATTCAACCTTAAATAAAAAAATACTGAAATATTCTAAAGGGGGTTGTATCTCTGGTGAAGGATACACCCTCTTTTTTTATTTTGAATCCTGAATGAAACTTGTCCTGACTTATTGATTTTCCCACCCCATTAACCGTGCGTTAAAAGCTGTTTCTCCTTTTTCTTCTATGTCACTGATCATTTTCTTTGTAATGGAGACGATGTATTTTTTTTGTTTTCTGAAATGGATGAACATGGCTGCAAGGTTTACAGCGGGTTCAATTCCTTTCGGATTCCTGATGATCACAGTAAAAAACATTTTCCAGTATAATAGCCCTGTCTCTTTCGAAAAACCTGCTTTTTTACAGACCTTTAAAAATGAACGCATATAAACCAGCCAGGTTTTAAAATCGGGTTTATGCTTATAATCCGGTTTGATATTGAGTCCTGTATAAATAACCCGGCGGTAATAATTCCGAGGTTTAAAAATGGCCTCAATCACTTCCGTGTATCTTGACAGAATATCGACACGGGAGATAAGGGTCAGAAAATTCAGTCCGCTGGTCATCTGGTCAATATCGCCCAGACTCAGGGATTGGGAAGTGAGATGAAACAGACGTTTTTCCTGTTCCAGTCTCCGTGTGAGTTGTGTATTCGGAAGGGCATATAACAGGCCGATCATAGCCATGCATATTCCTGAATCTTGAATAGAGTCGATCATCTGTTCAGCAATCTGAGGACGATCGCTGTCGAATCCTATAATGTAACCACCATTACTGACTATCCCATAAGAAAGAAGCTTTCGGACAGCCTCTTTGCCCGATTTATTGACATTCTGGGTTTTCTTATTTAGGGTAAGGGTATCATTATCGGGAGTCTCAATTCCAAGGAAAACATACCGGAAATCCGCATCTTTCATCAATTGCAGCAATTCATCGTCATCTGCAAGATTTAGTGATGCTTCGGTAGTAAAGTAAAATGGATAGTTACGGGCTTTGCTCCACACGATCATATCCCGTAACAATTCTTTGACCTTTCGCTTGTTACCGATAAAATTATCATCCACCATGTCAATATGGCCACGGTAGCCCAGGTCGTACAATGACTGCAATTCCAATATGACCTGTTCATTCGTTTTGTATCTTGGGATGCGGCCATATAATTCGATGACATCGCAAAACTCACAATCAAAGGGACATCCCCGGATAAATTGCAACCCGATCATAATGTAATCATTAAAACGGATCAGATCATAACGTGGGATGACAGCAACTTGCATGTTGGCTTTTTCAGACGAGCAATATTTACCAGTTGTTGCACCCATTTTCAGATCTTTGAGGAAGAGCGGAATGGTGATCTCTCCTTCCCCCAAAACCAGAAAATCAGCTTCTTTGTAAAGGTCAGGCTGCGAAGTCGGGTCCGGTCCGCCCACTACCACGGTGCAGTGCATCCTGTGTGCTCTTCCTATCAGTTCAAGCATACTTTTTTGCTGTGGCAACATTCCTCCGATACACACCAGATCAGCCCATTGCAGATGCTTATCCAAGAGTGCTTCAACATTCTCATCGATGAGCTGAAACTCCCAGTGCTGCGGCAATATGGCTGCAACGGTGAGCAGTCCGAGCGGAGCAGCAGGGTACTTTTTTCCTACTATATTACAGACGTCCTGGTAATTCCAGAAACTATAATCGGAGAATTTTGTCTGAACGAGCAGACACCGCGATCGTCCATTGTACAAATCTTTCATAAAGGACGATACCGCATTAAGAGACCTCGATTTTTGGTGGAAAAGATTCCATTATCCCGGGATGAAATATTGCTGCAAAGATAGTCATTTATTAAAGGATTTATACATTTGATTGTAAAAGCCGACACTCTGACCATTTTGTATAATTGAATATTCGATTATTCAAATAAATCGGCATTTGGTGATCAATCTGACCGATTTGTCCAGTCAAAGCGAATGTTTTTCCCAAGTGTTGTCTTAAAACTTTACTGGTTGCAATGTTATTTTTCTCCA
>CAZUYY010000306.1:0-3916 GCA_964624935.1 uncultured Prolixibacteraceae bacterium | reverse complement strand
ATTTTCCCCGCTTCCTGAACCTCTTTTGGAAAGATTTTTTCCTGAAGTTCATCCCATGCTTTGCCGGTATCCAAAAAAGAATCCATTCTGACTTTTTCCATTTCAAGCCAAGAACGGCGGTAATCCTCAAAGATCTTCCGGTTCCCGGGATCGGCTTTTAGCCAGGCCTCCAGAAAAACCAGGTCGTCACCGCCGGCTTCTCCTGCCAGGTAAAGGGTGATCAGATCGATCGGATATGTTGGATTTGTTTCCATAGTTTTGCTGACTGTATTACACTTAGATTGGCTTTTACCCTTATGCAATAATAATATTTCTTTCCCCCCCTATTTCAGAAACTCCGCCAATTGTTCCCGCATGTGTTGCAACGCTTTCGACATCTGGGTTTCCACAGTTTTGACAGAAATGTCCAGACGATTGGCAATTTCCTGGTACTTCAGGTTTTCCTGCCGGTTGAGCACAAAGATCTCCCTGCATTTCTGAGGTAACCCATCAATGGCTCTGGCGATCTTGTCCCTGATCTCTGTTTCAACAAGCCTGTCCGGCTGAATATAGGTCTTATCAGAAAGCAATCCTTCGATATCGAGGATCTCCCTGTTGAATTTCTTATTATCCCTGAGCCAGTTCAGACATTTATTCCGGACTGTCGTACTGAGATAGGTCTTTACTGGTTTGGAAAGATCGATGCTTGACCGCTTTTCCCAGAGACTGATAAAGGCTTCCTGCGTGATTTCCCTGGCAGTATCGTGATCCTTCGTATATTGAAGAGCCAAGAAACACAATCCCTTGAATTCACTGCGGAAAAGTGATTCAAAACCTGCTTTGTCAAGCAGTTGCAACCTATTTGCGTTATTTTCTTCCAGGTCAGAGTAATATTAAGATTGAATCCACTCTAAAAACCCATTTAAAAATTTTACCAAAAAGATAAAATGACACAAAAGACTCAACTTCAACGGCATAACTCCCCTCCCTCTTGGGGGAGGGGCCGGGGGTGGGGTTCTTTGCAGTAAAAAAAGACTTTTCAGAGTGTGCTCAGGATTTAAGTGTAAAAATAGTTATTATTTCTTTTGGTATGTCAGACTTCCTCCTCTTTCAACCTTGAACTGAGGTCTTTCACCGATGTCAGGCTCTCCATTAATCCCGGAAGATAATCCGTGGAGGCAATAAAGGTCCAGATATAGGATACAACGGCATAGATCTTTCCGGTGGAAAAATTATCCACATCGACGCAGATAAAGAGCACCACAATAAAAATGATCATCAATAGAACCTTGATTACGGCATAATCGATGGAATTCCATTTTGCAATTTTGTTCTGGGGAGGAACCATATCGTGATAATATTGATGAATCATGATTGGATTTCTTTCATTTACCAACCTGTACAGATCTTCCCGTGTATCATGAATATTCTTCTGAAGAGTCACGACATTACGCCGGTAAATATTATTGATATAGACAACAGGAAAAATCACTAAGAATGCTACTGCTGCAATCCGCCAATCGTAAAAGAACAAGGCAATCACGCCACCGCCTGTAGCAAAAAACTGCCAACTGACTTCCGGCAGCCGTTCCTTGAAAAATACGATATACTCCCGCGCCAGTTCAGCCCTTGCCAGTATCTTCGAAGGAGCACGCCCCTGTTTTTGTGAATTTACAATAACACGGGTAGCAATATCGGCATACATCCTTGGATACACCCTCCCGCTATATAACCTGCTCATGGTGCCGCCAAGAACATTTACCATGTAAATAAAAATCCAGATAAATAAAGGCGATACATAATTAACAACTTCTTTGTTGTAAAAATGATCGATCAGCGCATCAAGCAATGAACCAAAAAAAGTCGGCTCAATGATCCACGCGACATTCTCGATCAACACAAAAATCAGGACACCCGCAATGGAGAATTTGAACTGCTTGATAACTTGCGTAAATGTCATGGGAGATATTAATGAGGATGCAAAGATACCGAAAATAATCCTTGATAAAAATTAAGTCCCCTTCCTCATTGTCCTTTATTAAACAAAAAGCATTAAATTTGCCTAAATAAATCATGACAAAATGAAAAGAGTTCTACTCTTTTCGCTATTTCCATTCTTGGTCACTATTCTCTTATGCGATCCTGCAGAGATTATAGCCTCAAACAAGCCGGGAAACCTTCTTCAACGCCAGGACATAAAGCTCGGTTTCATCGAAAACAAAGGCCAGATCATTGATCAAAAAAATAATCCAAATCCTTCTGTTCTTTATTTGCTGAATACCCCCTGCATGAATGTGCAATTAAGGAAAGCCGGGTTTAGCTATGATCTCTACAGCCGAACATCTTCCCCCTCCCTCTTGGGGGAGGGGCCAGGGGTGGGGTCATCAATTATCAATTACAACCGCATTGACATCGACCTTGTGAATGCCAATCCAAATCCGGCTATTGAAACATCTGCACCATCTTCCGATTATTTGAATTTCTATACGACTGGAACACCGGTGGCTGGAATCACTTCTGTTCGATCATATACTTCTGTTACCTATAAAGATATTTATCCGGGTATCGATCTTCAGTTTAAGGCTGGTAATGACAGGCCTTTTGAATACAATTTCATTCTTCAGCCGGGAGCAGATATCAGTTCAATTAAACTAAAGGTTTATGGACCGGAAAAGATTAAAAGCTACCAGGAAGGGCTTCGTTGTGAAACCAGCCTAGGCGATATTGATGAAACGATTCCCGTCTGTTATTACAGGATCAATGATATTCAGGTGCCTGTAAGAGGCAGATTTAGAAAAATTGCTGAGCATCTTTATGGATTCGCCACTGATCAGGCTATTCCGGCCGGGGCAGTTTTACTGATCGATCCCATTCCAACCCGGCGCTGGGGAACCTATTACGGTTCAAGCATAATCATGAATGTCGGTTGCGCGACAGATAGCCTCGGTAACGTCTGCATTTGCGGATTTACGGGTGACCTTATTCATATAGCAACTGCCGGGGCATTTCAACCTGTTTTGGATGGATTACAGGATGCTTTCCTGGTAAAATTTTCAACAACAGGTCAGCGGTTATGGGGTACTTATTATGGTGGCAGTAGTGATGATTTTGGATATTCTTGTGCCACTGACCGGTCAGGGAATATATTTCTGGTCGGTTACACCGATTCAAATGACGGTATTGCTACTCCCGGAGCCTGGCAAACCATTCGTAGAGGACAGACAGATGCTTTCGTTGCCAAATTCACTTCTGCAGGTATGCGAATATGGGGAACATATTATGGCGGAGACGAAGTTCCTCCCCAGGGTGACATCTTGACAGCCTGCGCCACCGATACTCTTGGGAATGTTTATTGTGCCGGGACAACCACTTCTCCTGATTTTATCTCTTCTCCCGGGGCAGGTCAACCGAATATTGGGGGTGGTGTTGACGGATTCCTGGTTAAGCTTACAGGCGATGGGCAACGGGCATGGGCTACCTATTACGGAGGCAGCAACTGGGAACAAGATATTTGCTGCACGGTAAGTAAGAAAGGGTTTGTATATCTCTCCGGATCGACCAACTCATCCAATAATATTGCCACGCCGGGTTCATTTATGTCTGTTTATCCTGGTGGGGGAAAAGCATTCCTGGCCTGTTTTAATCTTGATGGCCAACGCTTTTGGGGAACATATTTCGGTGGTAATGGCGGTACTGGAGACAAGTCATCAGGATGCATGGCAGATACAGGAAGTAATGTGTATCTCTATGGCAACACTACTTCAAATACTAATATCGCTACGACGGGTGTTTATCAACCTGCGAGTCCGACTGGCGGAGGATATTTGGAAAAATTCAGTTCATCCGGGTCACGTCTCTTGGGAACCTACTATGGCCATTCAGAACTCGAGGGTGCGGCTGTAGATGACAGCGGCTTTGTTTATATAGCAGGATTTTT
>CAZUYY010000305.1:0-3943 GCA_964624935.1 uncultured Prolixibacteraceae bacterium | reverse complement strand
AGGAAGATATGCGAAGCCAATGTGGAGACCCTCCGTTTCCTGGAAAAATATACAGGGTTTGATCTTACTGTAATTGACCGGTGTACACCGGGAAAGGGATGGAAAGGCAAGAATCACGGGGTAGGGTGGGCCAGGAAAACGGTAATGGAAGCCATTAATAAAGTTGCCGCAGCAAAAGATATTATTGTCAGCCTGGATGCCGATACCACATTCCATGAAAATTATTTTTCTTCGTTGGCCGATAGTTTTTCTGTTCATCCTGATGCGGTTGCAATGGCTGTTCCATATTATCATGAATTGTTGGGGGAGGAGGCCGTAAACCGGGCCATCCTGCGTTATGAGATCTATATGCGGTACTATTCTCTGAACTTATGGAGGATTGGAAGTCCTTATTCATTTACGGCATTGGGTTCAGCAATGGCACTTCCTGTTTGGGCTTACCGCGCTGTCGGAGGAATGACTCCTAAAATGAGCGGGGAAGATTTTTATTTTCTTCAGAAACTCAGAAAATACGGAAAGATGCTTTTTTATAACTCACAAAAAGTTTATCCGGCAGCCCGTTTTTCAGATCGTGTTTATTTCGGAACAGGCCCTGCTATGATCAAAGGAAACCAGGGTGACTGGACGAGTTATCCAATCTATTCCTATCATTATTTTGATGAGATCAGAACGACAACCAATCTTTTCCGGGAGTTTTTTTACGAAACAAGACTTACGCCTGTTGTCGGATTTCTTAGGAATCTATTGAATGAGGAGGATCCTTTCAGATTACTGCGTGAGAATTTTAAAGATCCTGTAACCTTTGTCAGAGCCTGCCATGAAAAATTTGATGGATTACGAATTCTACAATACCTGAAATACAGACAAAACAATGATACCAAAAACGATGAGAAGAATCTGGTGGAGTTTCTTTCAATGTTCTATCCGGATGAGTACAAGGAAGTTATTCCACATGCTTCAATATTCTCATTCACGGGATCGCCTGTGTACGAGCTTGATCCTCTAAGAAGATTTCTGATGACAAAGGAGGAAGAGTACCAATCTACTTCAGTACCTTCGTTACCAGGTCAGCCGCCTCTTTCAGCGTGATGGCAGAGTGAACCTGGAGACCCGAGTCATCGATGATCTTTTTACCTTCAATGGCATTGGTTCCCTGTAGTCTCACGATGATGGGGATTTTAATCTCTCCGATGTTTTTATAAGCATCCACTACTCCCTGTGCCACACGGTCGCAACGGACGATCCCTCCGAAAATATTAAGAAGTATAGCCTTGACATTAGGGTCTTTCATAATAATGCGAAAACCTTCTTCCACACGTTTGGTATTGGCAGAGCCGCCTACATCGAGGAAATTGGCCGGGTCGCCTCCGGATAGTTTGATGATATCCATGGTAGCCATGGCCAGTCCTGCGCCATTGACCATACACCCCACGTTGCCGTTAAGTTTTACGTAATTCAGATCATTCCTGGTGGCTTCCACCTCGATGGGATCTTCCTCGTCGAAGTCACGCATCGCAGCAATATCGGGGTGACGGAACAAGGCATTATTATCGATCACGACTTTTGCATCCGCTGCAAGGATCTTATTATCTGAAGTTTTAAAGACAGGATTTATCTCGATCAGAGATGCATCGCTTTTATCGTAAGCTTCATAAATGGCATTCACGAATTTAAGCATGTTTTTGAAGGCCTCACCGCTCAGGCCCAGGTTAAAGGCAATCTTCCGGGTCTGGAATGCCTGCATTCCTACTTTCGGATCGATCTCTTCAGTAAATATCTGTTCCGGTGTTTCCTCTGCCACTTTTTCGATCTCCATTCCTCCCCGGGGTGAATACATCAGGATCGTATGCCCTTTCTGGCGGTTCAGCAACACGCTGAGATAAAATTCAGCAGGTTCGCTTGCCCCGGGATAATAGATGTTCTGTTCAACCAACACCTTCCTGACTTTTTTCCCCTCTGCACTGGTTTGGGGTGTTACAAGCTGCATCCCTATGATCTGGCTGGCAACCGTACGCACTTCCTCGAGGGTCTTTGCCACCTTCACACCGCCCCCCTTGCCCCGACCTCCAGCATGAACCTGGGCTTTTACCACCCATTTATCGCTTCCCGTAATGTTCTGAATGATCTCAGCAGCTTTCACGGCTTCAGTGGCCGTATGTGCAAGTATTCCTTCCGGTATAAAGACTCCGTATTTCTTCAGGATCGATTTTCCCTGGTACTCATGTAAATCCATAAGAAGTTAGTTTTAAGGTTCCAAAATTACACAATGAAACCGATTTACGACTGGACGAATTACGATTTTCGAATGAATTTTTCGATTTGCGATTTACGATTTTATTGACAACATTGAACATACAAGAAAGATGGATACTCTTAGCGTTATTTTTCTCTTAAAAATAAACTTTGAAGAAAGAATTATTACTTTTGAGAAATAATGAATCAATCATAACATAAAATAACCTGTTTCTTGCACTTGTGAGTGTGGGTTGTGATACATTCCGGTATAATATGAAGCGATTCATACTCTCTGTTTTCATTATTCATTGTGCAATTTCATCAATTTCCCAGACACTGGATGGTTTTCCCATACTCGATTATCTGGTGACCGCTGTTAATAATCATGGATGCAATCCGGCTTATGTTACGGGGCTGCCTGATGATTCTCTCTGGGTGAATTTCAACAATAATGATAGCATGAGCGGGAACTTTGGAGGGCGCTGGGTTGAGCATGTGCTGTTGTTAGAAACCGGCTTCAACCGGTCTAATTATAATGTAAGACTTTTATTGTCTACAGGGCTTTATTCAAGCATGCATGCAGTAGTCATCGGAGATTGGACACTACTTAACGATACGCTCTGGCACTATCTTTTTACCTCCTGCGGACCAGGAACTTCTGTAGGAGAACATTTAATCCTTCCTCTTGATTTTCAAACAGAATTCGGGTTAACCGCCACAGACACAGTTGTTGGGATAAAGATCGTTTTTCTGACCAGCCCCGGAGAACCTGACCTGGCTGGAGTTTATATCACCGGGGAACCAGCGGCCTGCGATACTGTTCACCTCGGTCCTGATACTACATTATGCCAGGGGGAGACTTTATTATTAAATGCAACAGAATCCAACTCTACTTACCTGTGGCAGGACAATTCGACGAATTCAACCTACACCGTTACTCAACCCGGCACATATTGGGTGAGAGTAACTGAACCCGGTTGCATTACATCCGATACCATTATTGTATCCTATACTCCAACACCTGCAGTTACCAATTCACCACTATCAGAAATTATCTGTTCCGGAGAATCGACCGATATCTCATTGACTTCTAATGACCCGGGCACAACCTTTCATTGGACAGCCAGCCTGACATCCGGGAATATTACGGGCTTCAGCGCTGATTCAGGATTGGTGATAAATCAGGTATTAATCGATCCACTTTCCACCCCGGGAATCGTCACTTATCATATTACTCCAAAAGTTGGAAGTTGTGGTGGAACAACAGTAGATTTTCCGGTCACCATCACTCCCGAAGATTCAGTAAAAGTCAGTATTACACCCTCAACAAACAACGTTTGCGCCGGAACCCCGGTAACATTTACCGCAACACCCACAAATCCGGGAACAACCCCTGTTTATCAGTGGAAGGTAAATAGTATCAATGTTGGAACCAACAGCCCTATTTACTCTTATATCCCAAATAACGGCGATCTTGTAAGCTGCATCCTCACATCTTCTGCAACATGCACGACAAACAATCCAGCATCCAGCATCCAGTATCCAGTATCCGTCAACCCAAACCTTCCTGTGAGCGTTACGGTCTCAGCATCTCAAAACCCCGTTTGTGCAGGGAATACAGTAACATTCACTGCAACCCCGACAAATGGTGGATTATCGCCTTCTTATCAATGGAAGGTAAATAGCATCAATGTTGGAACCAACAGCC
>CAZUYY010000304.1:0-3945 GCA_964624935.1 uncultured Prolixibacteraceae bacterium | reverse complement strand
AGGGCCGGGTTGAACCGGGAACCGGTGAATAAGGAAATTAGATAATATGATAAATACGATTACCAAGAATAGAAAGAACTTTCTGAATATTATTATTTTGATGAACCTCTTCTCAATATAATCATATGCTTTCAGGCTGACAATTGCTGCTAAAGGGAGAACTCCCGTTACTACCCGTATCAATCCGATCGAACTGAATAATGCCTTCCAATAAAGCACTGAATGAACAGCAAAAAATAACAATACCGGCAATACCAGTATCCATATCTCCAGAAAAACCTGCAATCGTTGTTTTTTTTCTGTTTTAAAGAACAGGTATATATATATCACTATCCCTGCCAGGAATAAGATAAGCAACGGAACTCCGAAAATTTCCGGAGAGGAAGTTACGAAATGAAGCAACGGGCCCTTGTCCTTATATAGTGGATGGTGAAGTGGATAAGGGGAATGTGTAAAAATCCAGAAAAAATCCTTCCAAATGAAAAAATGACCCAGGATACTGAAAAAAAGAAGCCCACTTATCAAAAATGGAATTGCAATATATTTTCTTTTCATCAAAAGAGCCACCAAAAAAATAGGAATCAAGGCGAATCCCTCTGAACGCGATAAAGGAATAAATGAAATAATAATGGCTGAACCAATGTTTCTTTCGTCAAAAAAGAGATAAACCGACAGGATCAGAATAAACCCGAACTGTATTTCGGTAAGACCTGTAAGTGTCATCAGGAAATACATAGGTGTAAAGATCACGAACAAAATAGCCAGCCAGGCCCGGGTTATGCCTATTTTTCTGGCAGTCAGGAATGCAAGGAAAGCAGTCAGACATCCAAGTAATATATTAAGCAATTTCATACCCTGGAATCCGAACTGGCAAAATGGTGAGGTCATGATAGTAAAAACAGGCCTGCCCCAGGTATCAAAAAAAAGACGGGGATATTTGTAACTATAACGGGATATGAAATAATGAGTTACATTATCTGCTCCCCCATAAAATCCCTGGGAAAGAAAAGACATTACAGTAAGCAGAACAAAAATAAGAATTAACAAGGTCCAGGGAAGATTTTTGCTTGATCGGAGATCCATAGTAACAGATAAAGAAAATAATTGACGATAAAGGTAAGAAGAATCAGATTTCACTCAGCCCTCTGTGGCAGTAATTGCTTTTTGGGGGATATTGACAAGGTCATAATGGAGAAAGGCCAGAAATGACTGGAACCCAAGGATTATTGGCAACCCGGCAAGCAGAACTGTTCCGGCCGTAGCTGGATGAAGGGTTTTTAGGCTAAGGATCCAGTGGATCCCGCCAAAGATAAATCCAAACAAAAGAAATATGAATGTCATCAACAACTCGAGTGAGCCGATGTTGAAATCCCTGAGAAAATAATTGTAAAAGATCCGTTTGGTCAAACGGTTCATGTATTTGAATGGAAACTGGATCAGTACCCTTGAGATCCTCAGATTGCTTTTTTCTGTTCCGTATTCAGAATACATGGGGAGATCCTGAACCACTGCCCGGATAATGTTGAGCCGGAATAACATATCATTCTCAAAAAAGAAACTTTGGTCTATCTTTTCAAGTGGAATATTTTTGAGTGTTTTTGAGCTGATAGCAGTAAAGCCGTTTGCCGGATCCATCACGTTCCAGTATCCACTTACCATTTTGTTAATAAATGATACCATTGAATTTCCGAACCTCCGGATTCCCGGCATTGTTCTCAGGTAGCCGAGATCATAGAACCTGTTCCCCTTTACATAGTCCGCTTCTTTCCTCAGGATGGGACCAATAAACCTGGGTATGAGAGAAGGATCCATCTGTCCGTCGCCATCAATTTTTACCATGATCCTGCAGCCGTCAGCAAGGGCTTTTTTATAACCTGTCATAACAGCGCCGCCAACTCCAAGATTCCGGGGATTGAACAGTACTTCAACCCGGTCGTCCAAGCAGTTCTCTTTCACAAAATTGCCCGTCCCCTGAGGACAGGCATCATCCACTACATAGATCTTTCCCACTTCAGGACCTATCTTTGAAAGAACTGCAAGGATCGAATCCCTGACTTTATAAGAAGGAACTATTACTGCTACCATTTTCCGGTTTTCATAAAAGGATTGATTTTTCAAAGGTAATAAGAAATTGTATTTTGTTTAGTTTTGTCGTTTCATTCTGAAATTAACCTTTTACCATGAGTAAAAAACAAAAAAAGATCATTCTCTTCTCTCTCGTTTTGATTATCTTCGTTATAATGGCCATTTTAAGTTTGCCTTATATTCCATTTCATAAATTTCTTAAGATTTCCGGCACCACCGAAACAGAATTTATAAACCATCAGCAATTCAATTCAGAAGCTCCCCATACATTGTATTTTGACTTTGAAGTCAATCCAAAATCAGGAAATACTGGAAATCTCTACAAAGGGATTGCCCATTCAGGGCATTATTCTACTAAGACATTCGGTAAGAACAGTTATAGTTTCGCCATTGAACGGAAAGCCGGAGATATCGGATTGGAAAACCTGGGTGCAATTGCAATAAGTGCATGGATCTATGTTTTCCCGGGGGAAAATGATCCACTGGGAAATTTTGTTTTTGCTGCCACCAACGGCAAAATCAATGTTACATGGAAAGCTGTTACTGTTAGTGGAAAAAATGTACCCAGAGGAAAATGGTTTAAGATAAGCGGGATGTTCGACCTTTCCGATATCAAATTTAAACCGGATTACAAACTGGAATTCTATTTCTGGAACAACAGCAATACGGATATTCTTGAAGATGATTTTTACATTGTTTTTGGCGGGCCAAAGCCGAGGAGAGGAGATTCTACACTGGTCAATCTCTCTGGCGGAGCTCCATTCACTCCAAAATTCAATTTTCCTCCATTTCCTTTTCATTTGTTTGAAAAAGAAGAAATCAACAACCAAAATTCATCCTTTCTTATAAATGATGGGAAAATAAAGGAAGGCGATATAAATCCTTACGACCGGATCTTTTCAGGGCATTTTATTTCAGATAGCCGTGGAACCGAAGATTTGCTGGTGATAAATAAAGAAGGAAAAGCTGAACTTTTTGCGTTTTGCAGGGATACTAAGACGTTTTGTAAAATAATCCCAAAGATTTCACCTGGATTAACTGAATTCTTTCAGTCGGCAAATATCCTGACCGGTTGTTTTTTTGGTGGAGGCACATCACAAATTCTGTTGTATGGTCCCCAGGGTTTACTGCTGGGTGAATTTGAAAAACCAGGGAAGATCTGTTCAAAAAAAGTGGTTGAAGTTTCCTTTAAAACCTTGCTGAATACCACAAACACTACTATCTTTCCCGGCAAGGGACATCTAATCGCGGCCGACCTTGATGGAAATAAGATCACCGAGATACTGTCAACAGCTGATGATGGTTCCTGGAAAGTTTTAAGGTTGGGGAAAGGGAATAAGGAACCATGGGTGGTGATGGCGTCCGGCCAAAATGACCTATTGAAACAATGGGATTCCCTGTATAATTTTAAGATCATCCCTGGACGGTTCCTTCAAAAATATCCCCAGGATATTTTGCTGACCATATCCAGGGAGAAAACGAAAAAGGGATATTTCTGGTCACTTGTCCGGTTCGATCCGTTAAGTCATTCATTTATTTCCTGCTTCACAGAGGAGCAAACCTACCTGGGAAAAACCATCGGATTGGATACACTTAAGCCATCTGATGAATTTTTTTCAGGAAACTTTGACCACAGTGGCAAAGTCAAAATATTCCGCTATAACCGCGACTGGCGCTATGATTTCAAGGAGATACATTTCAACGACTCGACCTTCCAGGTCATCGCCAATATGGATTTCTCAGGTTATGAAATGGATTTTAACCCAAAATATTATGAAATTCTCAGGCTGTTTCCGGCTATACTGGTTGACCCGGGGATGACCTCCTTTCTGGTAATTTGTAAAAACTGCAGGAACAGGG
>CAZUYY010000303.1:0-3945 GCA_964624935.1 uncultured Prolixibacteraceae bacterium | reverse complement strand
AACATCTGAGACAGTTACACGTATGCTGTAATAAGGAAAAATAAACAGCATAGATGATGGGTCGTACATTCAGATGCAAGCATTGCGGGAAAATCGTGGCGTATAATCCCCGGATAAAAACAGGACAGAGGTATTGTGGTTTATCCACATGTCAACTGGCAAGGAAAAATGCCTGGCGGCGGGATAAGAAACAGAAGGATGCGGACTACAGGAAGAAGTGCCGTGCGTCAAATAAGCAATGGCGAAAGCACCATCGTGCTCACTTATATTATCAGAAATACAGAGAGACACACCCCGAGTATGTTACCAAAAACCGGCAGCAGCAACAAAAACGCAATAATAAGCGCAGGGCTGTCCAACAAAGTACAAAGATTGTAAAGAGCGACGCGTTACAATCGAAAAGGCTTATCAATTCTGGTTTTTACGCACTTTCACCGTGTAAAGAAAATAATATGGGAAAGATTGTAAAGAGCGACGCGTTAATGGTACAACTTTCAGTTCTACAGATAAATGCACCTAATTCCATAGAATGGACCACGAGATTGTAAAGAGCGACGCGATTGCAAGACGTCAACTGATGCTATAGTTTTGCCACAAACTATAAGGATGGGAAACGAGGCCATAATAAAAATCATTGGGCTGGATGCAATTGATACCGGTTTATCGGTTTACCGGCTGCTGTTTCCCGGACAAATCAAACAGATGAAACAATCACTTGAGCGGGTTGGTCAGTTGCAACCGGTCATCGTCCGTCAAACGGATGAAGGTTACCAACTGATCGATGGATTTAAGCGGTATTACGCTTCGGAGCAATTAGCTCTGGGGAGTTTGCTGGGGAATGTTCTTCAGGTGAGCGAGAGTGTGGGCAAGGCCATGATCCTGGCCTATAACAAGGACAGCAGCGCACTGGTGGACTATGAAGAGGGGCTCATTGTATGCAGTTTGAAGAACGAGCACGGGATGAACCAAAAAGAGATCGCACTTCTTACCGGTTACAGTCCTGCGTGGGTATGTCGTCGGATATCGCTGGTGGAGCGTCTGGATGAGACGGTTCAGTCTCAGCTCAGGCTGGGTACAATCAGCACGGCCCATGCCAGGGAGATCATCAAATTGCCGCGTGGCAATCAGGGGGAGATCACCCGATCGATCATAGACCATGATTTAAGCAGCCGGTCGGGTGCCTGGCTGATCGATAAATATCTTTCCTCAGTCACTAAGGCTCAGAAGCAATACCTGGTGGAGCATCCGCACGAAGCGATGGAAAAAGCAAACCGGGAGCAGCCGATCTATGACAGCCGGTTGTGCCCTCATGGCAACGTATTGTTAAAAACCACCGAGTTGTTGTACCTGCAGCAGAACATCTTCATCAGTCAGTACAGCAACAGCAAAACGCAGCAGATGGGGCAGGCGGAAAAGATGATCCTTAGTCCCAAATTGCATCGGGTCTGTGTAAAGGCCCGATCTATTGTATCCATTATTGATCAAAACGAACATCAACATGAAGGATGAATCATTGGAAAACAGCATTGTGACCCTGTATGGGAAAGGCTGGTCGATCCGGCGCCTGGCCAGGGAACTGAACGTGAGCCGTGAACGGGTAAACCGCATTTTGCACAGCAACGAAGAGAAACGAGAACAGGATATGCAGCCTGTTACGGTCAAACCAAAGCGCAACTCGAAACTGGATCCTTTCAAGGAAACCATTGCTCAATTGCTTGAAGAGTTCAAAGAGCCACCACCAACAAACCAGCGCATCCTGGAGTTGATCTGCGAGAAAGGCTATAGCGGGGGACACAGCATCCTCTCCGACTACCTCAAGGAAATCAGAGGAAAACATGTATCCAATCCCATCCTGTGTATCGAAACCGCAGCAGGACAAAGGGGGTATCATGACTGGAGTGACTATGTGATCGATTTTGTGGAGGGAGGCAAACAGAAGGTGACCTTTTTCAGTTTTATCCTGGGTTACAGCCGTCGTCAATACATCGAGGTGGTGGAAGACAAGACCCAGCGGACCTTATTCAAAAGCATGGTCAATACGTTCATCTATTTTGACGGGGTACCCCGGGAGATCAAGAGTGACAACCAGAAAGCCTGTGTTGACCGATGGGAACTGGGGCACCCGGTATTCAACAGACAGTTCCTTGAATTTGCCACGCTTTACCGTTTTCGCCCACTGGCCATCCACCCGGGCAAACCCACGGAGAACCTGAAAATCGAGCGACCGTTCTACTATCTTGAGATGAACTTCCTCAATACCCGCAAATTTTATAACCTGACTGATCTGAAAGCAGCCTTAAAACTTTGGCTTACACAGAAGAACGATCTGAGAATCCACCGTGTTACCAGGCAAAGTCCATTAGAAAGATACAAAGAAGAGCATGCCTTCTTACAGGCTTTGCCCCGGCAGCAGTATGACACTTCACGGCTTGAGTACCGCGTGGTGAACAATGAAGCCTGTATCGAATGGTGCGGATATTATTATGTTGTTCCCGCGCAGTACATGTTTGAATCCTGCGTGGTGAGGGTGAGCGACACAGAGATCATTATTTACTCTCCTTCGTGTGAAGAAATCAAGCGATACACCCTGGCCGAAAAAGGGTGCACAGATCGTTACATCGGAAGAACCTGGCAGGGAAACAAACCATCTCCGGGTCTTAGCAGCAGTGAAATCATCGAGAGGCTCGGGGCTTTTGGAGCGGACATGAAACAATACGTTGAACTGCTCAAACGGCACAAACCTTCAAGTTACACGCATCACTTAAAGCAAATCCTCTCGCTGAAGGTCAATTATCATGTGGATGATATCCTGATAGCCATCCGCCGGGCCATACAGCATCATGTCTATGAATGCTCATCGATCGAGAACTTTCTTTCGCTCAATGCCACCAAAAAAAACGAGATCAGGTTGTTCCCGGATAAATAAAACTACACATGTGCGATGAACAGTAAAGAAACAAGTGTTTTTTTGGAAAACTGCCGGTATCTTGGACTAAAGACCCTGGAGGGACAGTGGGAATCACTGATAGAAAAAGCCAACCGGTCAGAGATTGGCTTTTATGATTTTTTGTACGATGTCATCCAATCGGAGGCTGGAGCCAGACGCGAGCGAAGTATCCGTTACCGGATCAAACAGAGCCGTCTGCCGCAACCTTTTAAAATACTGGCTGACTTTGATTTTTCTTTCCAGCCCCAACTCAGGAAAAAGCTGATCATGGATCTGGCCACGATGGATTTTATGCGACAACATTCGTCAATCCTGTTCATTGGGAATGTTGGGACAGGAAAAAGTCATCTGGGGAGGAGCCTGGCCCTGATAGCCTGCGAGAAAGGATACAAGGTATTTTACACCTCCTGCGCAGGAATGCTCAACGATTTGAATGCCGGTGTGTATGAAAAGACCCTGATCAAGAGGATGAGAAAATACGTGACGCCCGATCTGCTGGTGATCGATGAGATGGGCCATGACCGGCTGGAATTGCAGGTAACCAAAGAAGCTCATCTGCTGTTTAAAGTGATTGACGAGAGGTACAAGCTGAAGAAATCGCTGATTTTTACCACCAATGTCGAAGAAGCCGATTGGGGTGATTACCTGGGCGATCCCATTACAACCAAAGCTATTTTAGACCGTATCTTCCATTACTCGATAAAAGTAGAGATCAAGGGATCGAGTTATCGCAAGCATGAAGGAGATGAACTACAGAAAAGATACCAGGACAAGCCATGAGAGGATAGTCCTTCGTTGGCGGAGAATCACCGGAAACAGGTGTTTAATACGAAAAAGCGGGTGTCAGGAAACTGAGGCCCGTTTTGTTTTTAGGCTGGGCCATGTTCAAATAGAAGGTGGTACCCTTTTCAATTAATAGAAACGTCCATGAAGATCAAATCACAACCATTAACACCTTGTTTTAAGTCCTGTTTTGAAATCGCCTTGTCTCTGCCGGA
>CAZUYY010000302.1:0-3963 GCA_964624935.1 uncultured Prolixibacteraceae bacterium | reverse complement strand
GATAAATGATATAAAAACGGGAGAATATTCATTGATTGTATCGTACATAGGCTATGTGACTTTCAAAAAAAAAATCAATATAACAACTGACAATGAAAACATTCATCAGAATTTTTTTCTGTCACAGAACACTACTGTTCTGAAGGAGGTTAGCGTTCTTGGAACATATAATAAGGGAACTGATCAGAATGCCCGCGCCACTGAGAAAAATGCCCCGAATGTCATCAATGTAGTTTCAGCCCGTACGATTGATCTTTCTCCCGATATAACTGTTGCCCAGATTGCACAAAGAGTTTCGGGTGTCACACTCGACCGGAACAGTGATGGTCAAAACCAATATGCCATCATCAGGGGTATTGAACAGCGCTACAATAATACCTTAATTAACGGGGTAAAGATTCCGAGTCCCGATTCAAAGAACCGTTTCGTTCCGCTTGATATAATCCCGGCAGAACTTCTTCAGGAAATGCAGGTTACAAAAGCTTTGACGCCTGAGATGGAAGGCGATGGCATTGGCGGAACTGTTAATGCTATCATGAAAGATGCTCCTGAATCTTTAATTGTTCAAGCGCAGATTGGTACCGGATATAATCAGTTTTTATTCGATCATAAGTTTGTTTCTTTCGACAGTCAATCAATAAGTTTTAAAGATCCTGACCAGCTCCATGGTCATTATTATGCCTCAACCCAGGCTGATTTCAATCGTCAGAATCTCATTTTTACCCCTGCACAGGCTTATCCCCATATCATCGGAAACTTTACGATCGGTGAGCGGTTTTTTAAGAAAAAACTTGGGGTCCTTTTGTCTGTCGTTGATCAGGATACCCATACAGGATCGGCTTCTGAAACCAACTCATTTTATATTGACACCTATAATAATCCTCAAACGACCGACTATATAAATCGTTATATATACTCACATTCAAACCGTTTAGGGATCAATGCTAAAGTTGACTATGTGTTGAATCCAAACCATAAGATCAGTTTTTATAATATGTTCCTGAAGACCTCAGAGACACAATCGAGATGGATGGATGATACTATTGTTAATGGAAATGGAAGAACAGGGCCGGGGACAGGATATGTAAGCATAAGTCAACGATCACGATTAAAGATCCAGTCTGTGGAAAGTGCATCCCTCATGGGTAACCACAGAATAACAAACAATATCCTGGCCGACTGGTCCTGTGTTTATTCAATAGCTATCGGCCAGGTACCGGATATGGCTGAGCTTAATACATATCATACAGTCCTTCAGGGAGGATCATGGTTGAACGACGCGGAATATCTGAAAACAATTACACATACCTGGCAGAAAAGTACAGATCAGGATATCACAGCTACTGCTAATATCGAATACCTTCCTAAGATCTTTGATCATCAATTCAGTATAAAGGCTGGTGGCCTTCTCAGGAATAAATTCAGAAACAATTATGAGAACGATTATACTCTTAAGCCTATTTTAGATTCGCTTAATCAGGACCCTCCATTTAAGGGTATTCAGACAGCCCAGGTGTACCCATATCAGCCCGTTGGAAATCCTGAGTACAATACCAGCAATTATACTGCTACAGAAAGAATTACTGCAGGTTATATCCAGGCGAAGACTCAGTTTGGTCAGTTCCAGATCTTTGGAGGAGTAAGGGTTGAATCAACAGAACAATCGAACAAGAATCTGACGGTTGATTATCCGGGATTCAGTGAAAATTTTTTCTATTATACGGATTGGTTGCCCAGCCTGCATCTTTCTTATGCTTTTACTGAAAAGCATAAGCTCAGGGCTTCTGTCTATAAAGCCATCAGCAGACCAAACTACTATGAACTTGTAAATTATACAGAAATTGGCGATCAGGAAAATACTACCGGAAACCCAAAACTTCGTCACTCCAGGGCATGGAACTATGATCTGAGGTATGAATTCTATCCCAATGCTCAGGAGGTAATAATGGCAGGATTATTCTATAAAAAAATAATTGACCCGATAGAAAAGACACTAATTGACCCCGGAGGACAACCCGATATAACTTATATGAATTTTGGTAACGCATATAATTATGGATTCGAATTAGTTGTCATTAAATATTTCAGAAGTTTCGGCTTTTCAGGGAATTATACTTTTATTAATTCTAGTATTTCCTCACAGAAGTTATACTATGCTAAATCTCTGGCCACAGGAAACGATACTACTTCTTTCATCAATGAGAAACGCCCGATGCAGGGACAATCGAAACACGTTGCAAACATTTCCCTGCTTTACAGGAGTGTAAAGGCCGGTTTAAATTGCCAGCTTTCTTTACTCTACCAAGGGAACCGGATATCGGATATATCCTTTTATTATAAGCAGGATATTTATCAGAAAAATTACCTGGATCTGTCCCTTTCGCTGGATAAAAATATTGGGAAATACCTTGTCTTCTTTATCAAATTAAGCAACCTGCTGAACTCCCCGAACGAAATGACGACGTTGAATGGGTATTTCGTGGAAAAATACACTTACGGGCAAAACTATCTTTTTGGATTAAAATTTAAATTAAGAGGATAAATATCAAAATCAGTAAACATTAAAATTAGTAATCATTAAAAACAAACATCATGAAAACTCAGTACCTGAAAATCAAATTGTTCACTAAGTTTAGTGGATTAACAGTCATTCTGTTGATGCTCCTTTTGAGCATTACACAAGTTTCCTGTAAAAAATCACAAAATGTTATTCCCTCCACACCAGTCTCCAGCCCGATTACAAAAGACACACTCAGCGGTTTTATCAAAGGGACCATGCTTGCCAATAAAACCTATTATGTGAGTGGAGATATCTGGGTAAAAAGCACTGATACTCTGGCAGTTCAGCCGGGTGTAACCGTAATTGTTTTTGGAAATCCAAATGCAGCTCCTCCTATATCCTATGCAATCCATATCGGCGGCACTTTTTTGTGTGTAGGCACAAAATCTTCACAGATCACTTTTAAACCTGCAGCCTCTAACCCGGTATGGCCAATAGGATATTGGGGCGGGATTCAGTGTGATTCGTCGGCTAAGGTTGTCAAAATGATTTGGACAAATCTCAGCTATACCGGAGGCGCTGATGTTTCAGGTGGCGCTCAGTTTGCTTTTTCAGTTCAGGGTGTATCCGATGGTTCTTATACGAGTAACACTAACGTTGTAGTAGAAAATTGCTCATTCCTGAGCGGTATTGATGATTGTATTCGTTTAACCGGTCCTATTGTCGTGAGTATTAAAGGAAACGTGATCCGGCATGAGGGTAGTGATGATGGTGATAATATCAATATTAAAAGGGGGGTGACTGGCGATGTCGCCTATAACTATATCTGGAGTGCAGCCAATAATTCTATTAAATTAGTAACCAACGGTACAGTTCTCTATCCCCAGACTAAAATAAATATCTATAACAATACGTGTATTGACGGTGGATGGCGTAAACAGGGAGAACCGACTGCAGGTATTCTGATCGATCAGTTTGCTCAGGCTAATATTTACAACAACCTTATCATCAATTGTGTGCGTGGATTAAGAATTACCGCAGAAGCAGACACAATCCATAACAAGGGCAATTATGGTTATAATCTTTTCTATTCAATTGTCGATTCTACACGCAGTGGATACTATCCTGCAGGTGACTGGGGAAAAGCACAACCAGGCGACATTTTATCAACCGGTCTGAACAACAACAATCCGATGCTTGTTGATCTTGATCAAAATATCAATGCATTATCTGATAATAATGATGCACATTTACAATCGGGATCAGCCGCAATTGGAAAAGGAAATACTTCCGCCCCCTACACTCCTGGTATTGGTACTCTTATGCTTCCTGGCAAGGATATCGGGTGCTATCAGTCGGATGGAAGTGGAAATCAACGCTAATTAATTCAGTCATTCATCCTGTAACCCAATCTCTGTTATCCAGGGATTGGGTTACTTATAAATTTATAATATAATGAGAAA
>CAZUYY010000301.1:0-3963 GCA_964624935.1 uncultured Prolixibacteraceae bacterium | reverse complement strand
GAGTTACCGGGCCAACCGGGGCTACTGGACCAACCGGAGCCACCGGGGCTACTGGGTTCGGAGCCACAGGACCGACCGGTGCTGCTGGAGTTACCGGGCCAACCGGGGCTACTGGACCAACCGGAGCCACCGGGGCTACTGGACCAACCGGAGCCACCGGGGCTACTGGAGTTACCGGGCCAACCGGGTCAACGGGATCATCCGGAGCCGCAGGGCCAACCGGACCAACCGGAGCCACCGGGGCTACTGGATCCGCGACAATGTCGGGAGCAGTTGTTATTTCCACCCAAAGCTCCACTTCTGCGCCGGGTATACCAGTCACGATAGTGGTTTCCTGTCCTACTGGAAAATATGCCATTGGTGGTGGTGGAAACACAGCTGATCAAGCGGCTGCTCTCTTGGCATCATATCCGCCAACTGGTTCAACCACATCTCCAGCAACAAGTTGGGAGGTTATTTATGAGACCGGAAATGGTGGCACATATACAGGATATGCAATTTGTAGTGCGTAGTTCGTAAACCGCGAGATCTGACCGGGAATACTCCTGATCAGTTTTTCATTTTTTACTTTTAGCTTCCTCTTCATTCTCTCATATTTTTTTACTCACACCCTTGATTGATAAGATGGTGTGCTAAAGGGAAGGTTACCAGTTTCTTTTTCTTTCTCCTCTTGGGGAATAATTCTTCTGTTTCAAAATCCTCCTGCACCAGATATGTCGGAACAAATGCACTCTCAAACAAGTCTGCTTTTATGGTAAAATGATAAGTATACTATGTCGACAATTATGGCAGAATATTCCGATAAAACCAGTACTGTTCTGAAAACATTTTTAATGAACAGGATTCCCCCCGGCATCATCAGTTTCCTGAAAAGCCGGAAGGGGATAGCCTTGGTTCTGCTTTTTGCCGCCATTGCGTTCAACGCCATTTTTCTCTGGACGGAAGTGGGCGTTTCCACATTTGAATTAAACGATAATCTGATTCATCTTTCCTCTGCCAGAGAAGCAAGCCTGGTTCTTGGGCAGGGACTGGATCCTACGGACTTCTGGCTGCGCCAGTTTGATCTGGGTGTACCCTTCTTTCATTTTTATCAGAATCTTCCCCAGGTAATGCTGGCGGTGATCGATCAGGGCACATCCTTTATTCTGCCCATTTCCCATCTTTTCGATATCTCGCGATATCTTTTACTGGTATTCTTCCCCCTTTCCATTTTTTGGGCCATGCGCCGGTTTGAATTTGACTGGCTCGCTGCCGGTATCTCTGCCTTCATTGCCTCGCTTCTTTCAACCAATGGTTTATACGGTTTTGATTATTTCAGCTATGTCTGGAGTGGATGGGGACTTTATACTCAACTCTGGGCGATGTTTTTCCTCCCGCTGGCATTAGCTGAAATATACCGCACCATAAAAAAAGAGGGGTCCTGGTTCTGGCCGGTTCTGCTTTCCTCCATCGTTTTACTTTCCAGCCTTGTCCTTGCACCTGTTCTGCTGTTATCAACACTCATTTTTATCGTCCTTACACCAACCAGATCTGAGATTTTTATCCGTTTCAAACGAGCTGTAGTTATTTTTCTGTTTACTGGTCTGGTTACCTGTTATTTTTTTATTTCCATCATTATCGATCACGCTTATGTAAGTCCCAGTATCTGGGAAAAATCCACTATATTCAATTCATTTGGTGCGGTTGCGGTTTTGACAAATTTATTTACCGGAAACCTGCTTGATTATGGGAGGGTCCCCGTCCTTACTATTTTGTTTTTTTTGGCAGCACTTGCTGTCATCAGCCAATGGAAAAAGGAACAGTACCGCATGGTATTTCTGGTATCGGTTTTCTGGCTGGTTCTCTATTTTGGACGATTTCCCTGGGGATTCCTGATTGACAGCCTGCCATTAAGTTCCCACATTGAATTCGTTCGGTTTATCTGTGGATTTCACTTATGGGCCATATTCCTGATAGGAGCAGGGCTTTCTTTAATCGTGGAATGGAGTGAACACTATTTACAGAAGAAATCTTTGTTCAGGACTCCTTCCTTTAAAATACCTGTCTTTATTGGCATAGTATTTCTGCTCATTCTTACCCCGGTACTCCTTGAAAGAGCCACCTTTTACGAGAACAATGCTCAATGGAAAACGGAGACTCAAAATGCATTCCTCGCAAAAAGCAGCGAAATTTCGGCGATTAATGATACGTTGAACAATTTACCCCCGGGCAGAGTATATGCCGGGTTATACGCTGATTTCGGCAATGATCCCTATTACAAAATTGGTTCTGTCCCCCTGTATGCAGTCTTCCCGCAACTTGGGCTAGACTCGTTTGGGTATGCATACACCAATGTCGATCTTTCTACTGACGTCCGGTATACCTTCAACAACACGAGACCGGAGCAGTATAATGTTTACAATATCCGGTATGTTATATTACAGAACACATGGACTGCTCCGTACTATTATGCACTCATTAAGAAATTTGACGATTACACCCTCTATAGTGTTCCCACCACCGGGTATTTTGATCTGGTTGATGTGCCGGCCGTTTTCTATGGCAATTCCTCAGGCTTTTATTCCCCGAATGCCCAATGGCTTTCCAGCTCTCTTCCGGGACTAAAAGAGTACCCCATCATTGAACTGGGTAGCAGACCCGACAATACATCCGGCCTACCTGTTTATTCCTTTGATGAAGTTAATCAGGATCTCCTCTCTGGTCTGGCCCGGTCACATCCTTCAGATGGAACAATTTTACAGGAAAAGGTAAGCACTAACGAATACCAGGCCCGGTTTAGCACAAGCCGGGATTGTTACCTGGTGCTCAAAACCAATTATCACCCTGACTGGAACGTTACGCTGGATGGCAGGAAAGTTACGCCAGTAATGCTGACGCCGGGGTTTATCGGGATTAAGGTAGATGCGGGAACCCATGAGGCCCTATTCTCATACGAACCGCCATTTTACCGGTTTCCCCTGATTATCCTTGGGATGCTCATCCTCATTGCATTATTAGGGGTATATCTCTGGAAAAAATGCTGGTAAAAGGAACTTAAGGTTCTGTTGAAATTTTTATAATCTCTTAATACCCCCGGTTTTCAGCATGAACCTGATAGATGATAAATTCAATCAAAATGGATCGATGGATACATTTTTAAATATTTTTTCAATATTCCTGCCTGTAATCCGGAAGTTAGTATCAGGATTCGGATTTTACAATTATTACTAACGTGTTCAAAATTAAACCTGATGTAAGAAGTAATAATCCTGAAATAATTAGTAAAACACTCATCATTGAATATGACATGGGAAATTTCGCGGTTGTATCATAAATGTGAAACGCCCAGAATCCAAGGATAATTCCGGCAGCCGTGAAAAAAGCTCCCGGAACGCCAAAAAGCAGTAAGGGTCTTCGATATCCTATAAATCCTACGATATTCGAAATGAGACCCCAACCGTGTTCTAATGGATTCTGTTTATGTTTGAAGGGAACATCATACCGAACGGTAATTGGCACCTCATGGATACTAAGGCCTCGTTCATGGAAATGATTAATCATATCTGATTCAATATTATATCCTTCAGAAAAAAAATCAAGATTCTCCAGAGCTTTTTTACTTAATGCACGAAATCCGGATTGCGAATCGCTTGTTTTGAATGAAGCTCCAATATTTTGCGCATAATCCATTGATTTTTGTCCGATACGCCGAAATTTTGGAACTTTATTTTTAGTTTCCAAAAATCTGGATCCAATGACAAGATCCGCTTTGCCCTCTATTACCGGTTTGATTACCGTTGGAATTTCAGCAGGATTGTGCTGCCCATCAGCATCAACCATTACTACTGCATCGGGATTAAAATCCCGTGCCTTCTTTAAGCCTTTCATGAGGGCGTTGGCTTTTCCAAGATTTTTCTCGCTCCGAATTACTTCAGCGCCAACAGCTGTTGCCAGTTGGTTTGTTTTGTCAGTTGACCCGTCGTC
>CAZUYY010000300.1:0-3973 GCA_964624935.1 uncultured Prolixibacteraceae bacterium | reverse complement strand
TCTTCCCCGACTGCACTGATAATGGTTTGGTTATAATCTACCTCCACGGTACCATAATTCTTCAGGTCATCAATGATCTGCGACAAATGGATAAGATTATCGACTGTCAGTGACACGCTGATTTCCGATGTGGTGATCATGTCGATAGGGGTCTTATAAAGCTCAAAGATCTCGAATACCTTACGCATGAATCCATAGGCCAAAAGCATTCTGCCTGATTTGACCCGGATAGCCGTGATGCCATCCTTCGCAGCGATCGCTTTAATTCCCCTGCCGGTGGGTTTATCAGTTATTGTCGATCCCCGCGCATCCGGATTCATGGTATTTTTGATGATTACAGGGATACTTGCAACTTTGGCCGGAAGAATTGTCGATGGATGCAGGATCTTTGCCCCGAAATAAGCCAATTCAGCGGCTTCATCAAAAGAGAGCTCGGCAATAGGATGTGTATTGTCGACATAGCGGGGATCGTTATCATGGAATCCGTCAATATCCGTCCAGATAATGATTTCTTTTACTTTCAGGGCAACACCGATCAGCGAGGCAGTAAAATCACTACCCCCGCGTTTAAGGTTATCGATTTCGCCAAATGCATTCCGGCAGATGAAACCCTGGGTAATGAAAAGCTTGTTCCCGGGATATTTTTCAATCTCCCTGTGCAGGTTTTCCCTGATATAATATTGGTCAGGTTCCTGGTCACGATCAATCCGCATAAAATTCAGTGCAGGCAACAGAACTGATAGGACGTTTTTTTCTTCCAGGAAAAACTGGAACAATGCCGAAGAGATAAGCTCCCCTTGGGCAAGTAAACATTTGACCTCGTTGGAAGTGAAAAGATCCTGGGTAAATGAACGAATGTAATTGAAATGATCTTTAATCATTTCTGAACCTTTTTCCCTGTAATCAACCGTTTCAAATAATGATTCTACCACTTTCTTATATATGTTCTCCAGTTCATTGATCTTTTCAAACGCTGCATCCTGATTCTTCTTTCCGAGGTAATCGGATATTTCCACCAGGCTGTTGGTAGTTCCTGACATAGCCGAAAGAACGACGATCATTGGCTCATCCGTGGCCACTAGTTGAGCAATTGATTTCATCCTTTCCGGGGTCCCTACAGAAGTTCCCCCAAATTTCATGACTTTCATTATAAGATAGTTTAAACTCAATAAAGATTTTACAAAGGTACGAATCAAATAGTACTATGGAATGAAGAAGCAAAATTGTCGAAGGGTAAGCAACGATTTCAGAATTGTCCGAATCGCAGACTGATTTTGGCAGTAAACTGGTTGATCATAGCGCCAGAAGTGTTTAAAAGTTCCAGATCAGGTGTGTAACGATAGCATAAAGAAAGACCGAGCCGTAAGAATTTAATTATATTGAATTCCATCCTCACTCCGGGTTCAATGACAAAGAAATTGTCATTGGATAAATTATTGTGATGCCAGTAATGATTAGAATGGGACTGGCCATTATAATAAGGCATTCTTGAATAATACATATATCCATCTCCGATCATCAAAGGAAAAGCAACATGTATTCTCGATTTCGGGAATAAGGTATATTCCAATAAAACCCCGCCATAGCCCCCGTTTAAAATGGCTCCATGCATGTTATGGGCAACGGAGTCATAGTAAACGTCATGAATGTTCAATCCATTTGGATTGTCGATAAAATTCCCGGTTAATCCAATGGTCCATTGGTGATTGAGAATAATTCCCAGGCTGATACCGGGAAGGAAAACACTTTGATGTCCGAATTGGGAGTATCCTCCATTTATTTCAATAAAATATCCAAGGGGTACTACATGTAATTCACCTTTGTTTCCCAATATAGTATTCATTTCGCTATTGAAACTCGCTTTAGAAGGCTTATTTTCCTGAGAAAATGATATTTGGGAAATAACACCACAAATCAAAATCAAAATAATTTTATTCATCTTAGACTTTTTAAAGTCAGTGCGTCATTGCAAAATTGAACGTTTGAAGTCCTGAGATGTTGTAATTCATCTTTTAGATTCTTCACTTTTTCAAACGATAAAATCATAAAGAAACAGATGTTCAAGAGTGATATTCATTAATACTTCACCAACTTTTTGGTAATTTGTAATGAGGAAACCGGATTTGTGAAATTTACGAAGTAAATCCCTGCTGGAATGTTATCAATATTGATCGAGGTACTGATAGAGAATGTCGATTGAAAAACTACTTGTCCTAACTGGTCTGTGATTTGATAATGCAATGGGGCGGAAGTTCCGGCAAAGAATCTGGCATAATGTGAACAAGGATTTGGAAGAATACTAACTTGTGGAATATGTAAATTGTCATCAACAGAAAAAGGAGCATTATGTATAAGTCCGGCTCCGTCAAGGGCAAACCCGCTGGTATTATACTGCGTTGGATAACAATCGTTTATTTTATGCCCTTGTGAATCATAACGTGCATAAGGATCCTGAATACACCCCACTACATCCACTACGCGGATCGCAGTAATATGGTGAATATCAATTCCGGCACTATCTTTAAGCTCGTAAAGATCAAAAGGTGTACCATAAAATACACGGTATTTTCCGGCAAGATTATAGATCTTTCTCGTATCAATTGTATCAAAATTGCTGATCTGAACCTGTGTCTGCGTTAATGAAACTGACGGGAAGCGCACAAAATGTACTCCATCAGAACTAACTTCAACAAAAGCCATTTTCAGATAATTATCCTCGAAACCGTTTCCAAACACTGCAAAATCCCAGCCATCATGATCTGAGATCACTGTATCAAAAGTTAAAATAGCGCTTCCCGCATTACCAAGACTGACCGCCTGGCCTGATGGGTAACCTGTTATCAAAGAAGGATCACCATAGGATGCCCTGTTTGTGCTATCGATTTTCAGATTTGTGTCAGCGATATCAATATACCCTCTGATTACAGTGCAGTGCGTTGCCCATCTGTAATAAACAGAACTGTCCCTGTAAATGGCAGTAGTACCCGCATGGCCGGGAGGTGGAGGATACTGGCCAAATGCATACCCGGCAATCAGGTAAACAAGAATGAATGTGTTAATAAAAATCACTTTCCCTTTCATGCTTTCAAAGATACAACATTCTTCTTTTTTTTATCCTTAAAACAATTTTTATAGTTCATATTTTGGATTTCGCGCGTATTTCGAAATTCGACTAAATCTTTAATCTGGTTCACTTATCTGTTGACTTTTATTTTATTAGCGAACATTTTTTAATTTCTTTCCACTTTACTTGGACAGTCGAATAAAAATCGTTCACTTTGTCATATGAAAAAGAAAGTCTTTATTTGTCTGGTTGTTTCATTCCTGACGATAAATGCTTTTCAACCATACAACGCTTCATGCCAAATACATAGAGGAAGACTTATCGGAGTACTTTCGGTCCAGGGTGCCATCTATTTAGGCACATTTGGCGGGTTGTACTTTTTATGGTACAAGAACTATCCGCATTCCCGTTTTCATTTCTTCAATGACAATAATGAATGGCAGCAAATGGATAAATGTGGACATGCCACGACAGCTTATAATATCAGTCTTATAGGATACTCCACCTATCGTTGGGCCGGAATGGACCAGCATCAGTCTGCATATTGCGGAGGTTTGCTGGGATTTCTCTATATGCTGAATATTGAAATTCTGGATGGTTTTTCCTCACAATGGGGTTTTTCACCCGGTGATCTGACTGCAAATACTGTTGGAGCAGCAATCTTTCTCGGCCAGCAACTCGTTTGGAATGAACAGAAATTCAACCTGAAATTTTCTTTTCATCCAACCACATTTGCAGGATATAATCCGGGTGAGTTGGGAAATAACTTTATTCAGCAATTGTTAAAAGACTACAACGGTCAATCCTATTGGCTTTCATGCAATATAAGTTCCTTCCTTCCCAAATCTTCAGATTTTCCGAAATGGCTTAATGCCGATTTTGGTTATGGAGCCAGCGGAATGACCGGAG
>CAZUYY010000299.1:1701-3985 GCA_964624935.1 uncultured Prolixibacteraceae bacterium | reverse complement strand
AGGGGCCGGGGGTGGGGTACTCTCCCCTCCCTCTTGGGGGAGGGGCCGGGGGTGGGGTACTCTCCCCTCCCTCTTGGGGGAGGGGCCGGGGGTGGGGTACTCTCCCCTCCCTCTTGGGGGAGGGGCCGGGGGTGGAGTACTCTCCCCTCCCTCTTGGGGTTGGGTTGGGGTCCTTTAGCCGAATTAATCGCCATCACGTTTATTACGAAATTTTTTATCTTTGTTTGATGAAGCGTCGTATACTTTTCTTCCTCATCCTCATCCTTTTCATTCCCTGCCTCCTCGCCGGCCAAATCGTCTATACCGACCTTACCAACACCAATATTTATGACTTCATCGATGAATTGGCAAATCTTAAGGTGATCAGCATTACTTCGGTGATCAAACCTTATCCAAGGGAGCTGATAGCTCAGAAGCTACAGGAGGCCTCATCCCCCGAAAACCGCGCAAACCTTAGCAAAAGGCAACAGAAGGAGTTGGATTTTTATCTAAGGGATTTTAATCTTGAGTTGAACCCAAATCTGAATTATATCAATAAAAACAGCTTCTTCAAAAACAGGCAATATTTCCGCGTTCCTTTCAATCCTTTGGAATTCGTTTATAAGGATAGCATTTTTACTTTCGTCGTCAGACCAATTTTTGGGATATCATACATTAGAAATGAAAACGGTTCGGCCTATCACCGCTGGAACGGGGCGGAGATCTACGGTTATGTGGGCAAATACTTCGGGTATTATGTCAGTTTGCGCGACAACCATGAGAATCAATTGCTTACTGGTCCGCAGATGATCAACCAGGAAGAAGGCGCGGTTTGGAAGCCTTATCCCGGAGGAGCAGGCGATTACAGTGAGATAAGGTGCGGTCTCACCTGGAAGTGGAAATGGGGCGACCTCGTGTTTGCTAAGGATCATTTTCAATGGGGTGATAATTACCATGGATCTAATATCATGAGTGGTCGCACACCCTCATTCCCTTATCTTCAATATCATATGAAACCCTTGCACTGGCTTGAATTTACCTGTTTGCAGGCATGGCTGGTAAGCGAAGTCCCCGATACAACCAAGACATATACCCTTCCTATTGGGGAAAAGCGTATCACTTACTTCAACAAGTATTACGCCTCGGGGATGTTCACCTCTAAACCCATTCCCGGCCTGGATCTTACAATAGGCAATTCCGTAGTGTATTGCGCCGCATATATGAACCCGGCGTATCTGAGTCCTTTGCTCTTTTATTTTAATTACGGATACGCGGAAGGTTCAGGCAAATCGGGGTACTATGGCAAGAATGTGCAGACCTTCATCAACATCAGTTCCAGAAATATAAAGCATCTACATCTGTATGGAGATGTGTTCGTGAACCAGGCCAATACAAATGGTATTAGTTACAAGGCAGGTTTCAGGCTGAGTGACCTGCCGCTGAAAAATCTATCTTTTACAGCCGAATATACCAGAAACAATGGAAAGGCCTATACTTCATCTCTTCCCACTACTTCATATGCATCGAGCCAGTATGGGCTTGGAAGCTACCTCAATGAAAATTCCATGGAAATCTATACTGCCTTATGTTGGAAGCCTGTCCGCGGATTGCGTTTCGACGCATTCTGGCTAATGGCAAAACACGGAGAAGGAACAACCCTGAGCAGCCTCGATTACGAAGACAAGGAAATTTCTCTTTCGTCCCGTTACGAAATTATCAATAATACTTATGTGTTTATCGAATACCAGCGCCGGCAGGTGGAGGGAAATGTACTGTATATTCCGCCGGTATATATTGGCAATACGAATAGCGTCGAGACAGGTATTAATATCGGATTCTGATTCGGAAAGCAATGAAGCAGTACTGGATAAAATATTTTCTGACCCTTTCTCTTCTGATTTTGAGTTTAGTCGTCTCAAATGCTCAGACCGTATATGAACCTGTGGACAATAATCCCATTTATGAGTTGCTGGATGAATTAGCTTCTCTTAAGGCGATCACAATAAATTCTGCTGTGAAACCATATTCCCGGGTATTTATAGCGAATAAATTAAACCAGGCTATCCAAAACGCTGAAAAACTAAATAAACGACAATTGGCGGAGGTAAAATTCTATCTAAAAGATTATAACTTCGAATCAGGCTTGAATTACAACCTGATAAACGGTCTTCAAACCCATGATACAACACACAAAATGAATCGCGAAAACAGTTCATTAATCTCATCACGAGATCATGTTTTTTCTTATGATCCCTTAGCAGTTAGCTATTCCGGGAATGTTTTCAAGATCAGGGCCATGCCTTGG
>CAZUYY010000299.1:0-1601 GCA_964624935.1 uncultured Prolixibacteraceae bacterium | reverse complement strand
CGCAGGATGGAATTGGGGAGAGTTTGGGATATTTAAAGACAGGCCGGTATGGGGAAATGCAATTCATGGTACCAATATAATGAGCGGGCATGCGCCATCATTTCCCTATGTGCAGTTACATTTGAAACCAGCCAGATGGATAGAATTTTATAGTATTACCGGCACCCTGAAATCAGATGTGATCGACAGCAGCCGTTCCAGCTTTGAACCAGGCTCGGAACATATAGTTTATCACAGGAAGTACATGTCGGCAAACTTTTTTACGATTGCTCCCTGGAAACGACTTGATATTTCCTTTGGGAATTCAATTGTCTGGAGCGATGTTATTAAAGTTGGTTATTTAATTCCTTTTAACCTTTATAAATCTGTAGATCAAACTTTAGAAGGATCCATGGGTCATGAAAACGGGTTTAATGCTAATGACGACGGACATTTGTTTTTTGACATCAGCTCCAGAAATATCAAAAATTTACACTTATATCTTGGCTTATGGATTGATGAATGGGAAACTGCTCGCGTATTAGAAAAAAATCAGCATAATATATTGAGTTGGAAATTTGGAGTAAGCTTGAATGACCTCCCTCTTCAAAATCTCTCATTAATAATTGAAGGCTTAAGTACAAGGCCAGGAACATATGACGAGTATAATCCTGTAAATATTTATGCCAATGATGAATATGGTTTTGGGAACTATTTAGGGAGTGATGCCTGGGAGGTGTACGCTTGTTTAAATTATAAACCTATAAAAGGATTACAAATTTCCGCATCATATGATCTTGCTCAACGGGGAGGATATATTTACCTGAAAGATAATTTTCTAACTTATCCCCTGGCAAAGAACCTTGTATTTAATCAAACAACTTTTGAAATAGACGCTTCGTACCGGCTTTTAACTAATACGCAAGCATTCATCGGGTACAAATATAATAATTACATAGGAGATCAGCAATATATACCCTCAATCTTTCATGGAAATACAAACACCGTCTCTTGTGGAATTTTAATAGGCTTTTAATTTTCATTTTTCATTTTTCATTCTTCCTCTCCCCTCCCTCTTGGGGTCGGACTCTTCGCGTCACGATTTTTTTCCACTGCCTTTCTAAACCTCTGATATAATAAAGAGAATGAGATCAGGAACGACCCAAGCAAGAATAGCAGAACAACCCTGACCGTAGTTCCTAGGGAAAAAAAATCGAACACTAAGATTTTTGCCAGTGTTGTTATGATCAGCAAATATGAAACCTGACGTATGAATCTGTGTCTTTTGATAAGGGAATAACCGATAAGCAGGATGGAACCGATGAGAAGTATGATGGACCAGGGAAGGCGATGATTGGTTGAAACTATTTCAGAGATCAACTGCTGTCCATTATATCCGAAAAACACTGTAAGATGGTCGTATTCAATCAATAACACAGAAAAACCATAGAGAATAGCAAGCACTTGCATTCCATGGATAAGGATCCTTTTCTTTTCCCGGCGCTTCATGAAATAGTCAAAAATACTGGCCATCAGCGCCACGATCAGGGGAAGTATCATGAAATGGATTTCCGTCCTGAACCAAATTGATGCCACTTCCTGATATAAATTGATGCCACCCA
>CAZUYY010000298.1:0-3988 GCA_964624935.1 uncultured Prolixibacteraceae bacterium | reverse complement strand
CGGGGTGTTTGCTGGCAGGAATACCGCCAAGTGTATGGGTCACGGCAACGTAAATATCACCGGATTCCAGTTTCTGTTCTTTAGAATAAACCGGTACAAATTCACTTCTGGAAAGTATTTTCCAGTTAACGTACAACCAGGAAAAAGCCATACAGGAGTAATTTGTCTGAACAGAATCAAAGTTAACGTTCCGTTCCTGTGATATTATAACTGCCCCTTTCTCGTTGGTTACTACCATTCCGGCAGAAATTGCAGGCATAGTCACATCGTATTTTTTGATCTGGGTGGAAATCTCAAGAAAGGCTTCATTGTTTTTTAGTCCTGAAATGATGTTATGCATCCATTCCTGTGCCGGAATACCATCACTGATCTCATATTTGTATACATCGACAAGGTATCCTTTTTTATTCAATACAGCAGTGGCAGATTGTACTGCATCCCGGTATTGGCGGAAACTGTAATCACCCTCTATGTAAGTCCATAATCTGATCCTTTTTATCGAGTCGGCAAAGTAAATTTTATCATCATAATCAAAGCGCTGCGGAAAAGCAGTGGGGACTCCTGCCAGAAAGAAGAAAAGGATAAGGATTACAAGCCGTACTAAGGTGTTCATATACTTTCAGGTTAGATAAACTAAGTTAAATTCCCGCTGGATTGAAGGTGGCCGGGTAACTTACACGTAGCAGAAACACTAGTAAAATTAAAACTAAATTCTACATACAGACACATAAAAATGAAGAAGGTTCGATATCTGTTATTTCTATATTACCTTTGTAGAGACAAACCGGGAATTCATCCTATTTCTTAACCAAACATTAAAATTCTTCAAATCATGAAAAAGATAGCTGTAATGTTTTCAGCATGTTTGCTCTTCAGTTTAACAGTGCATTCTCAGCCGATCCCTGCGGATAAGGTTCCGGCAAAGATTAAACAGGCTTTTTCAATGAAATTCCTTACAGCTACAGATGTCAGGTATGAATTAGAACTGAAAACGTATGAAGTGAATTTTAAAGAAAACGGTGTAGTGAAATCCGCCACTTTTGATCCTTCAGGCAACTGGCTCGAAACTGAAACAGAGAGAAAAGAATCTGATCTCCCAAAAGAAATCTCCGCTTCTGTTGCCAAAAACTTCCCCGGTTTCAAAATATCAGAAGCCTCCATAACAGAAACCAGTGACAATAGGATATTTTATGAAATGGTCCTTAAAAAAAACAAAGAAGGCTATGAAGTCCAGCTCTCTCCCAAAGGCGATATATTGAAAAAAACACTATTGAACAAATAACACCAACACCTAATACTCAATACCTGAGGACTGAGGACTACCGAATCTCAAACAATCGTAAATTATCTCCTTTCCACGCAACTATTCCGGTTTTTTGGATTATATTTATAGTTGCATGAAGTTTACCTCAGGAAAAGATACAAAAGAGGACCTGTTTTCATTCACAGGTATAAAGGCCATTTACAATCGCTATGCTCCGCGGTTTCTTGGATTATGTTACAGATATTGCGGAAACCGTGAAGATGCCGAGGATATCATGCATGATGGTTTTCTGAACATTATCCGAAACTCCAGCCAGTTCAAATCACGGGGAGATGGATCCCTCGAGGCCTGGATGAAAAGAATTATAATCACGACCTCACTTAAGTACCTGCGTGATCATAAAAAATATAATAAGTACCTTGTGTTTGAGCCTGTGATTGAGCAACAGGATATTCCGGATGAAGAGGATGATCAGTCATATCCGGATATATCACAGGATCAGCTTTTGAATTTGATCCTGGAACTCCCGGTGGGATACAGGACCGTTTTTAACTTTTATGTACTGGAAAATTATTCTCATAAGGAGATAGCAGAAATGTTGCACTGTTCGGAAAACACATCAAAGACTCAACTGATGAGAGCCCGTGCTTGGCTTCAAAAACGCATTAGGATTTCTGAAAAAATTGAAGAATATGGACACAAAGAAACATGGTCTCGATGACCTGTTCCGGAATGGACTTGCTGACCTGGAAATGAGTCCTTCGGCTGCGGGTCAATCTCAATTCCTGAAGAAGGCAAAACAAGAATTGAGAATGAGAAGACGCTCAGCAGGCAAATGGTGGTTGCCAGGCTTAGCAATCATCCTTGGGATTGGTTTGTTTGTCGGAGGGTACCTCTTCCTCAGGAATACAACAAAAGAGCCGATTCAGAAGAACAATGTCAAGGTTACAAAATCACAAAAAACCGCCGGTAAATCCACTTTCGGTATAGTAACAAGGTCATTTATAAAAACAACGAATCCGCAAAATCCAGGTACCACTGCAAACACAAATTCAGGACAACTCATTGCAAGCAGAAATCAGGCTGCACAAACAAATAATCATATCCCCTTAACTATTAAATCCTCTAAAAAAGGAAATCCTGAGGATCAGAAAACATATACTTCTGTTTCCATTCAGACATCTCCTTCATCAACTAAAGTTACCGGGCAGGGCAAAATGACTGCAATAACTTCACAGACATTGGAGAACAAACCTCTTTCCCTGCCTGAAAAGAAGGAAAGTCACTCATTGGCAAATAATGATTCTTCAAAGGCATTTGATACCTCCAGTATTTTATCTAACCCAATAAAGAATCCGGAAGCATTTTCTGTAAGAAATGATCATAAACACGCTGATGATGCATCTTTTAATAACAAAATCCCGAACATCAGAGCCGGTTTGTATTATATGGCGGAAAGGATCTTCAATAGTCTTGACAAAAATAAATATGTAAACAATTTTGGGGCTGAAGGAATTTTACGATATGGACCTTATTCCATCGGGATCGGTATCGGGCTATCTATAACGAAGGCATATAATGAAATGGTGATTACGACGAATCCTTATCTGGGTAGTTATCAGAAACTGGACTCAATGACTTATCATTGGGATTCAAGACACTATTATCTCCTGAAAACGATTTATACCAAGCCACAAAATGTATATGGTACAACGCTGAATTACAACTATTATACCCTTTCAATGCAATACACTTACCTGCAGATCCCACTGACCCTGGGATATGATTTTCTGGAAAAGAATTGGTTTACCCTCGGAGTTCGTTTTGGTCCTGTAATGTCAGTATTATTACAAACCCGGGAACTTAACACTTCATATGACGCAGGAAAGGATAAAATAGTAATGATCAACGATATCTCACCCGAGAGGATTAATCTTAACTGGCAGGCTATGGCAGGAATTAATGCAGCATTTCGCTTGTCACACCGGTTCATTCTTGAATTGGAACCGAATTTGCGGTACTATTTCGATTCGGTAAATGAAAAATTGAGTCCAACTGCTAAGCCATGGTCGGTTGGAATCCAGGCTTCATTCCTTATAAATTTTTAATCCTTTAAAAATTGCCTGCAACTTTTTTACATTTTGGGATTTAGTTGTTAAGAACATTTAAAACAAAAAAATCAAACCTAAAATTCAAACATCATGAAAAAATTTGGTCTCATTGTACTCTTCTGGATAACATTCCTGCCGTTGATAGCCCAGGTTAGTTTCGTAACCGTCCAGGGTTATGTAACCAATATTGCGAACGGCTCACCGATCGTGAATCATGCAGTCACTATCCAAACCGACTCTACCTCAGGCTACTTTATCCATAATGTGGTCTATACCTCGCAAAACGGATTTTACATTGATACTGTAATTTTTAACACAGGAACCGTTCCGACTTCAGACCTTACTGTTTACACGCTCGATTGCAATCAGAATCCAGTGAGTGCGACCTTGCCCTTTGGTCCAAATAACCGGTCCCTCACCCATGATTTTCAGATCTGCTATGATTCACTGCCCTGCAATGCATTGTTTAGTTATGTGCGTGATACTTCTAATTCCATGAATATTTATTTTTATGATCAATCAACCGGAAACAACATCAATTCATGGTACTGGAGTTTCGGTGATGGTACCTATTCCAATCAACAAAACCCGGTGCATCTTTTTGTGCAACCGA
>CAZUYY010000297.1:0-3991 GCA_964624935.1 uncultured Prolixibacteraceae bacterium | reverse complement strand
CGGAAAATGTTTATGCGGTTAATTCGGAACAAAGATTGGCACTGCATCTTTCTGCAGTGTTTGCAAACAATTTTACAAATTTCATGGTTGCAATTTCACAGGAGCTTCTGAAGGAGAATGGAATTGACCCGGGTATCCTGATTTCCATCATCCGGCAGACTGCTGCAAATGCAGTATCCGGTGATGTTTTTACCCTGCAGACAGGACCGGCAGTCCGGGAAGATATGGAGACCCTCCGGCTGCATCTTGAAATGCTTTCAAAGCATCCTGAGTTCAGGGAAATCTATGATCTGATGACACGGAATATCATTCAACATAAAAAGAAAGCATGACCAATTATAAGACCTATCTGAAGAATATAAATACCTTCATTTTTGATTATGACGGGGTACTTACCGATGGCAGCATCATCACACTGGATGATGGAGAAGCTTACCGGACAACAAATGTCAAAGATGGCTATGCCCTGCAATTAGCTATTAAAAAAGGATATCGCGTGGCGGTGATTTCCGGTGCAAAAGCAGATTGCATGCTAAACAGGCTGAAATCCCTTCAAATCAAAGATATATTCCTGGGAATAGAAAACAAACTGGAAGTCTTCAACAGCTATCTGATTGAAAATAATCTTAAGGCAGAGCAGGTGCTTTTCATGGGTGACGATATCCCTGACTATGAGGTCATGCTGAATGCCGGCATCCCGACTTGTCCTGCAGATGCTGTTGAAGAGATCCGTAAGGTGTCAAGCTATATTTCGAATATTCCCGGTGGAAAAGGGTGTGTGAGGGACGTGATTGAGCAAGTGCTCAAGATCCAGGGAAAATGGATGAACGATGATGGATATCACTGGTAGAAAGGAAGCAGCATGAAAAACCTTAAGGCCATTATTCAAATCATCCGATTGCCAAATATACTTCTGATCATCCTGACACAATACCTGCTTCGTTATGGGTTATTAAATACCTTCCTTTTTCATGATCATCCGGGGATGATGTCCGGATTGACTGATTTCTCACTTCTGGTGTTTGCAACAATATTACTGACTACCGAAGGATACCTGATCAACGATTACTTCGATATACGCATCGATTCTGTGAACAAACCGGAAAGAAACCCGGTAGGAACAATGATCAACAACCAAAGTGTGATCGTTGCTTATATTATTGTCAACAGCATTGCTATCCTGACTGGATTTTATCTGGCATATCGTTTGAGATCATTAAATTTCGGGCTTATTTTCCCGTTCATTTCCGTACTGTTATGGCTGTACTCTGCCCGCTACAAACGCATGCTGGCATGGGGAAATCTCACGGTTTCAGTCCTCACTGCCCTCGTGATCTTCATGGTCTGGTACTTTGAATTTCTTCACCTGCGCCTCAGGCCATTTGATTTCTCAAATGTGGTACCTGAATTAAAGGGAACGAACCGGTATTTTCTTGTTTTCGGATTATTTGCCTTCCTGTTTTCATTGTTCAGGGAAATAATAAAAGATATGGAAGATATTCCCGGCGATAAGGAATATGGATGCCGTACATTTCCCATTGTAATGGGGATAAAAAGATCAAAATCTCTGGTAACCATCCTGATAACAATGACAATTGTTTTTCTTGCTTTCGCGCAATGGACTTTTATTACAAGTGGACGGATGGTGGTATTCTGGTATTTTCTTATTGTTGTTCAGCTCCCGTTGATCTACCTGATATTTAAATTGTATACGGCAAAGACACGGGAAGATTATCATTTTCTGAGCAATCTTTGTAAAATTATCATGTTTGCAGGTGTTTTATCGATACAATTAATTGCTTCCTCTGTCTGACTTCTTTATGATAAACAAGCAATTCGGGAATAAAAATCTCATCCTTGCCTCACAATCCCCGCGAAGGCAGTACCTGATGAAGGAATTAGGGCTGGATTTTAAAATTCTGGTTCCGGAAGTGAAGGAATATTACCCTGACAACCTGACTCCTGTGGAAATTGCAGTATATCTTGCTGAGCTTAAGTCAAATAGTTTCAATTTACCGGCTTTTCCCGGTGAACCGATCCTGATCACCGCCGATACCATTGTTTCGATTGATGATGAGATACTGGGGAAGCCAAAGAATTACGGAGAGGCTGTTTGTATGTTGCAGAAGCTATCAGGCCGCAAACATGACGTGATCACGGCAGTTTGCCTGAGGTCGGCATCCTGGAAAAAAACTTTCCATGTCCTTTCTTCAGTTTATTTCAAGGAATTGAACAGGGATGAGATCGATTATTACATTGAACACTTCCATCCATACGATAAAGCGGGAAGTTATGGCGTTCAGGAGTGGATCGGGTACATCGGGATCAGTAAAATTGAAGGATCATACTTCAATGTCATGGGGTTGCCTGTGAAGGAATTGTATGAGGCGCTTCTTTTGTTCTGAAAATAGAAGCCACGGCTTTTTCCAAAGCACCATATGAACGGATTTATTGCTAATTTTGAAGCCGGAATTGAACAGGGAAAGGAATCTTGGAAAAAGACATTAACAGTGGTAAGCCCCTCATTTTTGTGACCAACGATGACGGTATTCATGCGCCGGGTATCCGGATGCTGATTGAACGGATGAGGAAGATCGGAAAGGTTGTAGTTGTTGCGCCGGACAAGCCTCAGTCAGGAACTGCGCATGCCATAACGGTCAATACACCTTTACGATTAAAATCTCTTATTGCGGAACCGGATTATGAAGAGTACAGTTGTAATGGAACTCCGGCGGACTGTGTAAAACTGGGGTTCAAGATCGTCATGAAGAGAAATCCTGACCTGCTGGTATCAGGAATCAATCATGGATCAAATTCCTCCATCTCGGTTATCTATTCAGGAACGATGGCTGCGGTGTTTGAAGGTGCGATGGCCGGGGTTCCTTCGATCGGTTTTTCGTTCGATAATTATTCTCCTGATGCTGAATTGGGATCCTGTGCGGCTATTGTCAGCAAAATATCACAAAAAGTACTGGATGAAGGATTGCCTGATGGAGTTTGTCTCAATGTCAACATTCCCGATGTTCCTGAAGAGGCTATGAAAGGGATAAAGATCTGCAGGCAAGCGAGGGGTTCCTGGCAGGAAGACTTTGATGAACGTGTGGATCCTGTTGGACGTAAATATTACTGGCTTAAGGGGATTTTTGTAAAAACGGGGGATGGAAAGGATACCGATGAGGATGCACTGGAGAATAATTATGTTTCTGTCGTTCCGGTACAGTTTGATTTTACGTCTTATGGTGCAGTAACTTTATTGAAATCATGGGAGGCCGATGTTTAAGAAAGATTCAGTATGGTTTGGAATGGTGATTGGCCTGATCGGGCCATTGATCCTTTTTGGCATCATTTACCTGATAAAATTGATATTGGGTCATATAGCGCTTGACAAAGCCATGTTTGTGTGTGTTGCACTGAATATTGTTCCAATCCGGTATTATTTCATTAGTGCCAGGATGGATCGTACCGGCAGGGGAGCGCTTGCAATGACTGTCATCCTGATCATTGCGGTAACCGTGATACATATATGAAGTATTATATCATCGCAGGGGAAGCATCGGGGGATCTTCATGCCTCCAATCTGATCAGGGAGCTGAAACAAAAAGATCCGGAAGCAATATTCCGTTGCTGGGGCGGCGATCTCATGGCGGCACAGGGCGTTGATCTTGTCCGGCATTACAGGGATCTTGCTTTTATGGGTTTTATAGAAGTTATTCTGCATCTTAAGGAGATTTCACGAAATATACGTTTCTGCAAGTCCGATCTGCTTGAATTCAAGCCTGATGTTTTAATCCTTGTCGATTATCCCGGGTTTAACCTGAGGATTTCCGGGTTTGCACATAAACAGGGAATAAAGGTTTTTTATTACATATCTCCTCAACTCTGGGCCTGGCGTTCTTCCCGTGTTAAAAAGATAAAAAAACAGGTTGACCGGATGTTCGTCATTCTTCCTTTTGAGAAGGATTTTTATGCACGCTACGGCTATGAGGTTGAT